>JAAVDU010000030.1 GCA_014801605.1 Bacteroides sp. | reverse complement strand
CACGGCATCCTCGGTAAACAGGGTCTTCGCATACTGGCTGTTCCCCTCGGCAACACTCTTTACAAACTTCTCGGCAGCATTAGCCACTGCTTCGTATTCTTTGATCTGATCTCTCATATCTTTATCTATTAGGTTGATTTTCTGAATGCAAAATTACAATAGTAACATCTATAAATCAAGTACCGAAAAATTTTTCATATGCCGAAAAATTTTTCCATATATGGAAATTAAGAAGTTATTGACTAATTTTGCAACCTGAAAGAAAAATAACACATAGGCTATGGCATACGAAAAGAAAATTCCTGTGGATCTTGATTGTCCGTTAAGGCTGACGATGAGCCTTATTGAATCTAAATGGAAATCGTGTATACTTGATGAACTTCGAGATGGACAATCCCTGCGGCCAAGCGAAATACATAAACGTCTGCCTGAGGCGACTCCACGGGTTCTTGATATACAGCTAAAGGAAATGGTGGAAGATGCACTCGTGGAAAAGACGATCTATCCTGAACTCCCCCCGCGCTCCGAATATAAAATCACAGAACTTGGATTGTCGCTCATACCAATCATCGACCAGATGCTCAAATGGGGTGAAGAACATTTTGATATCTTCGAACGCAAATACGGAAAGTGCAGGGAATAACATTCTCTCCGTCTTAACAAATTTTAACTTATTTTTATATAGATTTTTTTGTTATCAAATACATAAATGTCTTAATTTTGTATACGATTAAGAGTTAATCATCGTTTATTTATGGTGACAGTTGTCTTTATTATTATTTTTTATTAAAACACAATAATAGATGATAATGATTAGGCAGAAAGTTTGTCTACCTATTTTCAGATATATCCATAAATATTCTGCAACTTACATTCTGGAAATATATGACTGACTACCTCTTACTCGTGGTTAATAATACTTTGAGAATAAACTTTAATAATTGTATGTCGAAGTCGTATGACAGCCGAAACATCACTTCATTTACCCCCCGCAAAATCGGTGGTAAATACCACAATATCAGTCTATTAATAAGACTGATATGCTTCATGGCTTTCCTTCAGACGGCCTTCGACTCTGTAGCAGACCGGAGCGATGACCTCGCCGACTGCGGCCGTGTCGCTATGACAGATTCTACAGAGATTCACTTTCGCGGATCAAGTGCCGGATTGGATCTCGGTTGGGATGACAACGGTGTTAAACTTGAGAGACTCAAGAAAAAGATAAGTGAAATGTCGACAGCCGACACATCTCTGTTTATCAGATTACTGAGAATTGTCGGTTCGGCCTCCCCTGAAGGATCTGAAATATACAACCGTTTGCTATCAGAGAAGCGGGCTAATGCCTTGTATGATTATCTCTCCGAATTTGTTGCACTTCCCGACTCCATAACCAATTTTGAGTATCTCGGACGAAATTGGAAGGGACTGTATGATCTTGTAGCTTCTGATCCCTCCGTTCCCTCACGCCCCGAGGTGCTCGCTATGCTGCGCGAGGCAGCAACAAACTCCGCACTGTCGGCTACCGAAAGTAACAATCTGCTCAACAAACTCAAAAATCTTAACGGTGGCGAACCATATACATATATGTATCGCCATCTCTTCCCGGCGTTAAGATATTCGTATGTTTACGTGGAATATGAGAAGCTGGTTGACTGCGAATTAAATCATAAAAATCTTGAAGAGAACGACTCAGTCAGCTCGCACCTTCTTGGGTCGGTTGTGACTAAACATGCAGATACTGACTCTGCTGCTTACTCTGCTAAAGACACTGATTCTGCGGTATCCCCGACGCTTGACACAGATGATGAACCATCCGTAAAGCCGAACACTGGTGAAAGAAGACCTTTCTACATGGATCTCCGCACCAATATGCTCTATGACATTGCGGCGGTGCCCAATATCGGAGCTGAATTTTATCTCGGTAAAAATATCTCAGTCTATGGAAACTGGATGTACGGATGGTGGGACAACAACACCCGTCATCGCTACTGGCGCATATATGGCGGAGAACTCGGAGCACGATGGTGGTTCGGCCGAAAGGCACATGCAAAGCCGCTGACGGGGCATCATATAGGTATCTATGGCGGATTGCTCACATTCGACTTCGAATGGGGTGGCACAGGTTATATGGGTGGCCGACCGGGAGGAACCCTTTGGGATCGCTCGATTATCAATGCCGGAATCGAGTATGGCTACTCACTCCCAATCGCCAAACGTCTTAACATTGACTTTTCAATAGGATTAGGTAGTCTGGCCGGATATTANATCAAATATTTCCCCTTCGACAACGACTACTATCGTGAGAAAGAGTATAAAATGCGATATTTCGGACCGACAAAGCTCGAAGTCTCTCTCGTGTGGCTTTTAGGTCGCGGCAATTGCAATAAAAGGAAAGGAGGTGAAGCACTATGAAACTGTCATTCAATAAATGTTCATTAGTGCTGCTGAGTCTTGCCACGCTTTTGTCAGACGGTTGCACNCATAAAAATCTCAACGATGANGCCCCGACAACTATCGCCGACAACGTAGAGGTGGTGTTTGACTGGAGCAAAGCGCCCGACACCGAGGCCTCCTCCATGATTCTCTATCTCTACTCTGACCGGCACGATGTAATGAACTACTGGTTCAACAATAACCGAGGTGGCATCATCAGATCTTACGGTGGCAGACATACCGCCGTGTGCCACAGTAATGATGATCCCTATAATAATTGCCTGCGGAATCAGGATTCTCACGATGATATAGAGATATACACNGATGAAACNGGNGTCCTNGTCGGACAAGGTATCTCGACGCGAGGTATCCCCAGAGCGGAAGGCACGGAGAATGAACCGCTGCGCATGACACCATCGATGATCTATGGCACCCAACGAAGCGACGTAGATCTCAAGGTGTCGGGCCTCCCTCAGACTCTGACCCTCTACCCCGAAGAGCTTGTATGTCATTACACGGTTGAATTTGTAGATGTTGAGAATATTCAGAGTGCNGACCTNAGAATCGACGCAACAATCTCGTCGCTNGCCGGAAGTTNCNTCCCCGGTTTGATGAGGGCGAGTTCAGAATCGGTATCACACACATTCACCCTTTCAGCCGACGTTGAGCAGAACTCCCTGCGTTCGGAGTTTCTGACTTTCGGTGTCCCTGACGGAGAAACCAGACCNCATAAGATCGGTCTCTACATCGCTCTAAGGAACAATACCGGCAACTTCTACTCTTTTGATGTATCAGATCAAGTAAACAACGCCGATGATCCGAAAAACGTCAATATCAAGATTTACGGTCTGAAGTTGCCTGAGATTCCTATNGANCCCCCTACCCCTCCAGCGGAGGGAGGNATCAGTGTAGAGGTTGATACATGGGACACTATCCATTTTGATGTGAAAGTATAAACNACCGATCACCTTTGTATGAAACTAATAAATCTATAATCATAAATACTTTAACTATCTAAATTTATGAACAAACTATTTTTAACTGCAGCTGCAGGAAGTCTGTTCGCATTCTCCTCCTGCACACAAGAGGATGTTACTCCCGAGGCTAAAGCTAAGGGAGACTTCGACATCTCTTTTCGCGCCGGCGTAGCTACCCGTGTCAATCCTGACCTGGANTACACNNNTAACCCATCTACGTTCTATGTGACGGCCTATTCCAACAGCCACAAAGCCGTCAACGGTCTGCTTCCGAATGCGCTTTTCAAGGACGAACCATTCTATCTGATGGGTGCGAATCTTTATGCCAGCACAAGTAATCAGAAGTGGCCCACTCGCGAGCAGGCCGAGAAGGTTGAGTTCTTCGCATATGCGCCGTCACTTGAAGAGATTCAAACGGCAGCTATGACTCAGCTTGATGAGAGCGACCCTGATTACAATTCGCTCCTTGAAAGCTACACNCATGGTATGCAGTTCTACAATCTCTGTCTCGACGGGGAGCGCCTTGACCCATTGGGCCAGGAAGAGCAGACATTCTCGGGAGTTCAACTCTACAAGGGTTTCAAACTCGGCCGATTCTATGTGGCGACCGACATAGCAAAGCAGGTTGACTTCATCACCGCTCACATAGCTGCGGATGTTCCGGAAAATGAGGATGACGCAAAAATGGGTGTTGAACTTAAATTCAAGCACCAGCTTTCTAACATTGAGCTCCGGGCCTTCTCCGGTAATGATGACTTCAACATTGAAATTGCCGGTGTGAGAATCGGTCGCCCCTATACCGGTGGCGCAATCTTCAACTTCTGCGATGCAGCGGGTAATCTTGACAACGCTGAAGGTGGTCAATGGGGGATCTCCAAGAATCCACAACGTCACCCGGTAGAGTATATTTATGGCGAGGGTGATGAAATTTACCGAATGGGTAATTTCAATACCCTCAACGGCAATCAGGTTACAACTACAGCTGCTCACTCTACAGCCGCCACGGCAACAACCATCATGGGTAAGGGCGGGAATGCTATGGTGCTCCCAACTAAGAACGGTGCTTGGGCCGGCGAGGACAACCCCTGGATTGCATCCAAATATGGAGCAGCCGCCGATGGGAAAGATCCCCTGCCCTGGAGTGCCGACAACGTAGAGGGTGATATGTACTTCAGTATCCTTCTGCGCGTAACTCTCAAACCTGAAGGCAACGAGGTAAATACGCCCCAGATCTATCCTTATGGCAACAACACGACGATGAACGTTGTATACCTTGAAAAGGAGAAGAATACCAACAAGATCGTAGGTCGTGTACCCTCAAAGACAGCAACTGTCGGTGCAAACAACGAAATCGTAGAATTCGGTTGGGCTGCTGTGCCTGTCGGTGTAAACTGGCAGCGTGGCAAGAAATACATCTATACTCTCGACTTCTCCGAAGGTGTTGGTATTCAGGATCCTGAAGATCCGCGACCCGGTACGCCGATTATCGGTGACGGCATCAAATTCTCGGTATCCGTTGTAGGCTGGGATGAAATCAGCAGCAACACCAACGTGCCGCAGGAATATTAAAATCCATCTTAGGGGGGACCACACATCATCCCCCCGGTCAACTGCATTAAAAGTATATGAATATAATTAGAGTGACATGTTTTGCTCTTAGTGCGTTTATCTTCGCCGTCTCCTGTTCTAAGGAGGCGGCGGAGCCCGACGTCTACAAGTGGGAAGAGGGGGAGATTTATTTCAAGACCTCTCTGGCAGATATTGCCTCCTCAAGAGCCAATGATATGACGCTTGAGAGCCTTGAATCTTTTCAGGTGACATGCTTTAATACAGGTGATATAAAGATCGATGCCTCCGGATTCCTCTCTCCCTATTTTGAAGACGCCACTTTTATCAGAAGCATAAGTCCCTCAGCCGGCCCGGTCTACATCTCCTCGCCGGCGGAAGGACCGCGCAACTGGCCCAAAGGGGGCGGACAACTCAAGTTCTTTGCATTCTCTCCCTCCCGATCTGTAATGGCGGCCGGCAACAAGGCTGTCGAAAATCAGACCGGCGTATCATTCTTCAATCTNATCAACAACACTACCGATCTCACCACGCTGTCCGGCATCAATTACAGTCTGGGTCGGATACGCGTAAATCCTGATATCTCACGACAATTTGATTTCGTTACGGCTGATGCGGCCGGCGAGAGATGGAAAGATTTCAACAACGGCATCGATCTCGCCTTTCATCATCAGATGGCGCAGGTAGAGCTTCGGGCCTGGGGTGCTTCGGGGAGCTTCGATTTCGAAATCGCCGGTGTCCGCATAGGCAACCCTGTGGTGGAAGGGAACTTTATTTTCTCCGGTGAGGATGCTGCCACCAACCAATGGCTGAATGAAGCAAGTCCGGTAAAAGATAAGGTAGAATACCTTTATGGCTCTTCACAAGTTACTCCCGATGGTGGAAGCACCCTCGACAGGATCTACAATATAAATCATTCCGACCACAACACGTTGGAGGATGCCGAGACGATAATGGGTCGCGGAGGTTGCGCGATGGTAATCCCTACTGTCAATAGTAAATGGGCCGGGCTTGCCGACAGCAATATCTCCTCTGTCCCATATACCACCGACAAAATGTACCTCAGCGTACTGATGAGAGTTTCTGACTCTGCTTCGGGGGAGCAACTTTATCCCTATATCGGTAACCCGTATGGCATGACAGTTATCCCCTATGCCGTTGATAAGGCCGGCATTATATTAGCCCGTCTCTATCCCGGCGAGAATGAGGGTGAATACTTCACAGATGAAGCCCTTACNCACCCTTATTTATTATCCAAAGACGTTTCCGTCAAAGAATTTGGCTGGGCAGCCGTACCAGTCGACGCTGACTGGAAAGCAGGGAAACGATATGTATACACCCTGAATTATTCAGAGGGTATAGGAGTGCATGATCCGGAAGATCCCCTACCCGGAAAGCCGATTATCGAACGCGGAAAAATACCGTTCAGCGTCTCTGTCCTGGAATGGCTCCGCACTGATGACGACAAATCAGACATTAATGTTCCTAAATACTGATAATAAACCTCAAGATACATCATACGAATCTTATGCTGAAACAACATTTAACAACATATCACCTCATTGGATTAATTTTCCTGACTGCATCATGTGCGCATGAGGAGTTTGCCGGTAAAGATAACGCCTTAGAAAACGGCCGGATCGAATTTCGGGCAGCTCTCCCCCAACTCACCTCGCGTGCTACCGAGGTAAACTCCTCATCACTTGAAAGCTTCCGGGTGAGCAGCTTTATTGTCGGATCTATGTCTGACACTCCCTATTTTCTTGATAAAACATTCGCAAAAAATACTGTCACCGGAAAGTTTGTTTCATCCGACTCTATATGTATCTGGCCTAAAAACAATGATGCGCTTAAATTCATAGCCTTTGCGCCGGCGTGTGAGGATATGCGCTTGGCCGGGAATTTCAGCGACACCGATTTCATACTCACACCCATCGCTGACAATCAGACAATTGCCGATGGTGAATACAGACTCTCCAACTTCAAGGTTGCACACGATATTGCGTCGCAGGTTGATTTCATCACCGCGATCGCCACAGGCCAACTCTTTGAAAATAATGTCGACGGCATCACGCTTGATTTTCAACATCAGCTCAGCCGTATAGAACTGAAGGCATGGGGCGCCTCACAAAGTTTTGATCTTGAGATAGCCGGTGTNCGTCTNGGCGGTGTCGCCACTCAGGGGGAGTTCGNATTTAGCTCTGCCCAGGGTGCCTCAGATGCCACAAAGGGAGGGAGCTGGCTCTCAGTTGTCAAAGATAATGTAGAATATATATTCCGTGAGGGTGACCGTATAGTGACCCTTGATAAGACCGAAGGCTCNCCTCTCTCCGCCGACAAAGCGGTATCAATATTAGGAGCCCGNGTAGGAGAGGGTGAGAGTTACGACAACTCAGCGATGGTCATCCCCTCCGATAATGCACCCTGGGCATACAAAGATAATGCTGAAAACGGTTCTGAACACAATGACGGTATGTACTTCAGCGTGCTTCTGAGAGTGACCGACACCACCCCATACGATAACGGCGCCCTGATCTATCCCTATTCTGATGAAAATGACGGGATGGAGAGAGTGTACATAGCTGTTGACAAATCTTCACCTGACACAGTCAAAACACGCGTTTACNGTCAGGGGGATTCCTACTTTACCGATCCCGGCTTTACATCCCNCTACGATTGCGAAGCNAACAACGCAGAAGTGAAGACTTATGGCTGGGCCGCNCTCCCGGTGNACGCACAGTGGGAACCGGGGCATGTCTANACTTACACTCTCAATTACTCGGATGGTGTCGGTCTGGTTGATCCNCTCGACCCTCATCCGGGGGAACCTATTATTAGTGACAGGGTGCTTGTCAATGTTACGGTTGCTGAATGGGTAAACGGTTCAGAAACNGATGTNACCGTGCCAAGAAAATAAAAATGAGCATTTATGAACGCCAAGATAAATTCGCCCATCTCCCTGATCAGTGCTACGCTACTTCTGGCGGCCTGTTCAGAAGAGGATGTGGTCCGTATCAGCGACAGAGAGAGTAATCCCATAATATTTCGCACGTCGCTCCCTACCCTCTCAAGCCGGGCTCAGATTGTCACAGACGATAATCTCCCCCACTTCTATGTCACGGCATTTAACCCTGCAGATCCCGACCTTGTGACTCCTTCGGGGGTGATGAACGAGTATATTAAGAAAGAGCCCATCATTAAGGACTCCTCAAAGGAATTGCTGACATCGGAAAACTGTCTTTGGCCCGCTCCCGGCAAAGATGGTAATCTGGCCTTTTTCGCTTTCTACCCCGACCTCAACGAAAGCGCCGAATTGGTTAACGCNACAACGCTCANCGACGGTGAGCTCGCGATTGATTACAAACTGANTGATTTCCGGGTGGCAGCCGAAATATCCGAACAGCAGGACTTCATNACCGCCTATGCCACCGGCTGCATGGNAAAAAATCTCTTCGCAGGGATTACCCTCAACTTCGAGCATCAACTCAGTCGCATCGAGNTGAAGGCGTGGGGGGAGAATAAAAGCTGCGACATTGAGATTGCCGGTGTACGTATCGGNGGNGTCGGTGTAGAAGGTACATTTGATTTCCAACCTATTGATGGNGGNGGCGTGTGGACCGGCAATCATGGTAAAGGNATTGTTGAGTACATTTATCGCCAAGGCGANNAAATCGTTTCACTCGACAGAACTGCTGNTTCACCTCTCNCTGCCGGGNCTGCCGTATCTATCATGGGGAGCAAGGTAGGCACTGACGACAACTGTGCGATGCTTCTTCCNGCTAAATATACGGCCTGGGACTTTTCCGGAGATGGTNAGAATGAAAAGAATCAAATGTATATCAGTGTGCTCCTTAGAGTAGTTGNTGCCACTCCTACAGATGGTAACGGNACACAGCAATACCCTTACANCAACACTATCGACGGCTCTGATACGTCNNACATNCCGAAAGTATATTTTGCTGTNNANAAGNNANNCGGGACCGTCAGCACCCGTCTGTATAAAGATGAGAACGGCTACTTCACTGACGAAGCCTTCACAACAGCCTACACATTGACCGACGATGAAGAGGTGAAGGAGTTCGGATGGGCCGCGCTCCCGGTGACAGGGGATTGGGAGCCGGGCTACGTCTATACTTACACGCTCGATTATACTTCCGGAGTCGGACTTCATGATCCCGAGAGTCCTGACGCAGGCAAGCCTATCATTAGTGATAAGGTTGGCATTAGTGTCAGCGTAAAAGAATGGAAGACAGCACCATCTTCAGGTGTTGTGGTTCCGGGTTCCTAACCTATCCTATGACATTCATGAATAAGAAAGATCTTTCATATATCGCAATTTTGTCACTGCACGCCGGGTTGTTCTCAGCGTGCAGTCAGGGTGATATGCCCGTCACTCGATCGGCAGGTGATGATCTGATCTCTTTTCAGGTATCGATGCCCGGGGTCAGCACCCGCTCTCAAGATAGGGATATGCTCGGGGCTCTCACCTCAGGATTCGACGTCACGGCTTTCTGTCGTGAAGATGAGTCGCGCCTCTCTGATGACGGAACTCTTCTTGAATACTTCAGCGAGCAAAGAGTGACACAAGAGAGCGACGGCAAATTCCGCTCCGATCTATGTCGCTGGCCGGGCAATAGAGATGAGAAAGAGGGGCACCTGAAGTTCTTTGCGTTCTATCCCTCACGCAGCGACCTGCGGCAGAGTGTCGATGAAGATGAAACATCCGATCGTTTCGCACTCACCAATAGTTCAACGGCATCAACCTATCACTACCATCTTGAAAATTTCAAAATCAATAAAGAGATCGACCGCCATGTCGATTTTGTAGCTGCTTCAGCCGAAGGCACCAAGACCGACCATCTCTACTCCGGCGTTGCGCTCAACTTCCAGCATCAGATGACCCGTGTGGCTCTGCGTGCCTGGGGCACCAACACGATCTACAACGTAGAAATAGCCGGTGTGAGAATTGGCCGCCCCGTTGTAGAGGGTACTTTCAACTTCTCGGCCGAGCCGGATCCTTCTGAAGAGGGTGATAACAGTGTCGGAGGTTGGATTCTCGGGGAGTCTCCTGTGAGAGATTGCGTTGAATATATCTTCCGTGAGTCGGGCGACGTTGTTATCCCGATTGACGGACGCAACAACAACTCAGAGAGCACCGCTCCATACATAATGGGGAATGGTGGCTGGTCAATGGTAATCCCTTACACTCACACTGCCTGGAATCATCATGATGATGCAACCAACGCGCTCCAGGGGATGTATTTCAGCGTTCTGCTGCGTGTCACTGAAAAAAACAACGTCCAACTCTATCCATATCCCGGCAACTCCTCTCTTGATGATTCTGATGAACAGAAGATGAAGGTGATATTTCTGGCGGTTGAAAAATCAACCGGACGTGTCATGAAACGCCTTTACAAAGNTGGCAGCNGCTATTTTACGGCTACTGATTTTTCCNNCGNTTCTGAGTATGACCTTCCNGNNACNCANGAAATCCGNGANTATGGATGGGCTGCTCTCCCTATCGCCACCGATTGGAAAGCGGGATATGAATACACNTATACACTCGATTACTCCAAGGGTGTAGGGCTTCATGATCCGGATGATCCCGATCCGGGNGCACCGATTTTGAATGAAGTGTCAGTGACTACGACGGTAAACGAATGGAANGACCCTGCNGGCGAGCATAAGGTTATAGACCTGACCGTTAAAGATAATACTACCATAAATATCGGTAAATAATTCTACCGCAATGATCAACAATCTAAAATATTTGGTTTGCTGCGCTTACNNGCTTGCCGGCCTGATNANGTCNTGCTCGTCAGACGACTCTGAGCCATCGTNTGCCGGAGCTGAGGAGTTGGTGTTCGTCACGGCCAAACAAACTCGCGCGGCAGTGACAACNACCNCCAATCTCACCGCAAAGCCTTTCGCGATATACGGCGANATATCCCTTGCCAACNGNGAANGAGATCTCTCCGTACTNATGAACGGCAATCAGGCNACATACACCTCCGGAAAGTGGAATTATGGCACAACACTTTACTGGTTCCCGAATCATATCCACTCTTTCGTGGCTCTTCACCCGATTGAGGCGATAAACAGCACCCGTACCGTTACAAATGTAGAATACAGTGATGGGGGACTGAGCCTCAAGTATACTCATCCTGATAATTATAAGAATGCCTCCGACCTTCTGGTGGCCACCCACCGTCGGAAATATGTTCAGGAATTGGGTAAACGTGCAGAACCTGTATCATTTACATTCGAACATATCCTTTCCGTACTTGATATTCAAATCAAGTATTTCGAGGAGTTGGCCTATAGCAACGGAAATAACCGTATTGAGGTTACTGAAATTGTACTTGACGGCATCAACGTTTCAGGCTCATACAATGTGTGTCCCGATGATCTAAATGAGACCAATGCCAGCAGTGGCACNGATGCTCACAACATTAGCGGGTGGAGCAACTTAACCTCCGGGAAGCGTAGCTTTCAAGGAACTGCCGATGTACACATTAATGGCTGTTACGATTCGCAATACGATGTATTTAAACCTGTATTCAAAAATAANGATGCCTTCATAGTCTTACCTAAGGCNTCCGGCGATGTGAAACTCACCATGACATTCAGACTATTTGTAAACGGCACNTATGCTGCTGACCANACACTCTCCACTGTGCTTGAAAACGCAGAATGGGGAGCCGGTCAGAAAATTACCTACAGNCTGCAAGTAAAAGTCGGAGAAATTTTACAAGGTGGCTGTACGATTGAGGACTGGAACANCATATCCGGGCTTACAGAAACTATTACCGACACATCCAGCGACCATGATGCCGGGAAAGGNAACCTCAACTTAGGTAATGGTTGGTATGATTTTAACAATGGCTGGCAATAAAAAATGATTCATATGTTTCCCATAAATAACCTACATNACATACACTTTCGCCAAACGTTCATTCCGTTGATACTCNCGTTGCTGGTGATCTCATGTAACGACGACTTTGTGTCACCAACGTCGGATGGNAGCGAAGGTGTCGAACGCATCGTCTCGCTACGGCTTCNATCAGAAGGCTTCAGTGGAGACGAATCATATACCACCCGTGCAATCAATAATGGATTAGTTGANGAGGACTCNATCAAAGACTATTGGCTNATTCAATACGATAACACGGGCAACCGAATAGGCTTTCCTCGCTATTACGAATATAACGGGGAAAACCCNGACGTCCGAATTATTGTCCCGACAGATCCNNCACACGTNTTCAAGGGGGTGATTCTTGTCAATACCCATAACAAAGATCTCTTCGATGAGGAGAACGATATGTCAATGTCGGAAGATCATCTGAAAACCNTGTATGACGAAATACGTCAGGAAGANGAGGTATANACTACTTATNANTGNNAGCGATGGNAAANANTCNCACTATCTCCCNATGAGTTGCGTGTTTGATATACCTGCNCCTAAAAACGGAGAGATTCAGGAGTTTAATTGCATACTGCGCCGCAACGTAGCTAAAGTNATTATGCGNCTTANNACTANNGNNGTAAANATTAACAATGTCCTTTGGCGTAATGTACCCGAGAAAAGATACATAGCCGAACAGCTTAATAATCCTCGCGGACTGACAGAGACATCATTTCAGGAAGCATATCGCAACGCAATGGAGCCTGACGTCAAGGTTCTTGACTGGGATCAGGATGAAATAACCGATGATCAGAACAAACTTGCCGCCGACACCGGTGACGGGTACCTTGAACTTATCTATTATCTTCCGCGCAGTTGCTGGGGCAAAGCCGGTACCGCTACTCAGGCCAAGGATAAGAACTGGGACGCGCCGGATAAAGCCACATATTTTGAGATNCAGGCCTCAAAGACTAACGCATCCGGAGATCTTCGCTACCGCATCTATCCCGGCACAAATGTCACTACNGATTTCAATATTATAGCCAACTGCTGTTATACCATATCCGTTGAATTAAAAGCATCTGATATTGCTAATGACAGCCGTGTGGAGGATATGAACAGAATCCGTCTTGCTGAATCAAATTCCTATNTCATTGACCCCNNTAAANCCATNACCTACGAGATTCCNATATCNCGTATNAACGAATTTTGGTCAAACGANAAAGTNGANNCGAATGCTNNNGNNAATGTTCTTAAANNCGANGCACGAGTGGATCGCAGAAGTAATCTGGCAGGANCAAGCACAGCAGATGATNCAATTCTCTACGGCTGACTCTGACNACGGACTTACCTCTTACACNGGGACAGGATCAACATCATTCTATGTTCGACCTGTTAANGGTGTNGCCGGTAATGTNGTTATCGGTGTGAGNAGNAAGCCNGCNGATNGCACGGCTGACCCGGCGCCCAAGGATCGTTTATATCTGTGGAGCTGGCATCTTTGGCTNACTNACTATAATCCTGATGAGCANAGCCATGCCTGGGAAGAGGGCANATATGAATATAAGGTCACAGGNGGTNANGTACANCGTTATGAATCAAGTTATTGGCAGACNACNTTCCATAATAANTANATGATGGACCGCAACTTGGGTGCATTGACCGACGAACCGGGAACAGATAANGCTCGTCTATTAGACACTTTCGGCNTGTNTTATCANTANGGTCGTCATGCACCANTCCCCTACCCNNNNTTGGNNNANGTATACGATGTNGAGGGNNNGNNNATANCGGCNTTTGCTTATANTNNNANATATAATATGTTACNNCANNNGTTTGCNAAATCACATGCCGAAGCAGTNACNAAACCNCATACCTNCTTCNNTTGTTCAANTNNAANNNTTCCACCGCTCNNCTANAANTTACGTCGTTGGCTNGGNGATAACAANCTCANAATATCCAANCCCTACGAAAGGAATGTNTGGGATAACCCNGACTGGTACTCTGATACGAAGAGNATTTTCGATCCNTGTCCNCCCGGATGGGAAGTNCCTGATTATGGTGTNTATGAAGGNTTCGCATCNTACGAGGTAAGTTACTTAGNTGCGACNACTGCTGTNAAAAGTTATTTCAANACAAATTCNGTAGANAGCAACANTACNNAATCNGGNAANAANGGNGTCNTAAANGGCTATCACTTNTATCTAAANCCTGACGATANNAGCAAAGGGACAGCGTGGTTTCCCCTTACAGGATGTAAAAGCTCTACANATGCAAGCNNTTACGNAGGTCCTACAGCTACCCATAACAGTGGTCCTGAAGGGATGTATTGGATGAGCGTACCGATCAATTCAGACTACTGCAACCGCATGGATATGACACGAGCCGG
>JAAVDU010000029.1 GCA_014801605.1 Bacteroides sp. | reverse complement strand
GTAAGCGACAAAAAGCTTGACAAAGGCTTCCTGAAAAGACCCTTTGCGAAAATAGCTCAGTTGGTAGAGCACGACCTTGCCAAGGTCGGGGTCGCGGGTTCGAGTCCCGTTTTTCGCTCAAATGTCCAGGTGGCGGAATTGGTAGACGCGCTACTTTGAGGGGGTAGTGGCCGTTTGGCTGTGTGAGTTCGAGTCTCATCTTGGACACCGAAAGGTCTTGAATCTTAAGATTCAGAACCTTTTTACATTATTGACCGTACTTCGCAACGTAGTAATATTACGGGGATGCAATATATTGCATCCCCGCAGATTTTTCAAAAGAATTAATGTTATTTATTCCAGCGAGACCACCTCTACCCTACTAAGCGACGGAGACTCCCTTGACACCCGGATATGTACCGGAATCCGTTCCTTCATCTCGGCTACGTGACTGATAAGTCCTACCTTTCTTCCCCCTATCTGATGGAGCTTCTCAAGAGTGTCCATGACGTTGCCCAGATACTCCGGCGACAATGTGCCGAATCCCTCATCAATGAAAAGGATATCNGCCCCCATTCCTCCGCTTCTCAGATTTGACAAAGCAAGCGCAAGCGACAATGAAGCCATGAAACTCTCTCCTCCCGACAAGATGGAGGCAGGTTGCGGGTCGCTCGGTTTATAGCTGTCCTGCACGAGTATCGCCAATGTTCCCGGATTGCAGGTCAATGTATATCTGTCGTTGAAACTCTGCATATATATATTGGCATTTTCCAGCAGAGAACGGAGAATAAANCTCTGTGCCACTGCCCTGAACTTCGANCCTTTCTGATCGCCNAGTTTCCGGTAGAGATCTTCCCATCTTTCAAGNTCCTCTCGCGCTGNCTCCAGATCCTGAATCTTTTTNTCAAGGNTCTTTTTCTCTTCCTTATTCCGGGAGAGTGTNTCCTGCAACGCACCACGCTCTTCCGACATCTCTTTTTCCGATTTCTCAATACTTGCCAGCGACTCAGTGAGCATATCGAGATTCNCATCCGCATCCATCTCCGGACGCTTCTCTTCATGTTCCTTTATCTGAATGTTGACAGTCTGCAATTTTCCGGAAGAAATCTTNTGATTATCCTCAAGAGAAGTGAGACGCNTTCTTATATCCGCTATTTTCTTCTCACTCCATGCAGCAAGCTGCCTCAGGCGTTCAATGCTTATTTCCGGGTGCTCAGCAATGAATGTATTCAGCTCACGGTCAAGCTCGTCATGCCCCTCTACCAAAGTCTTATGTTCTGAAAGGGCCTGCTCATAAGCCACGTTGGCCTTATTCACATTTTCTACCGCGACAACAAGATTCTTCTGAATATCAACAACCTTTTTACGGAGTTTTTTAATCTCGTTATTCTTATCGTCGGCCTTCTTCTGAAGNAGCCTTGCCTCCTCCAGTCTTTCCTCAATCTCCTTATGCTCGATTTCAGCGCAACTCACTGCTTCTATTGGAGAGAAATCACTGAAACCGGATTGCTCAAGAATCGCCGTCACCTCCTCCTTTATTTTATTTACCCTTTCCCGGGCCTCATCAACATCTTTCAACAGAGCGGTAAGTTGCTTGTTGTCGTCATCTATCATTTTCTTAAGCGCCTTGCTGTCCGCTTCAAGCGAGAGATAACGATCCTGAGCCCTACCCTTAGCTTCTCTGACGGGATCGAGCAAAGATATGAAGAACTCATCGTCGTGGGTAGTCCTGACCTTTTCCCCACACACCGGACATATGTCACCCGTATGAAGATGACCTCGCAACTCCTTTACCATATCCCCCATCGACAATTCAGCNTTCTCAAGCTGGATTGTGAGTATGGATAGTTCCTCTTTGGCAACCTTAAGAGGGGATGCAATATTTTCGGAACGGGTGACATTTCCCTCCAACCGNATTTTCACAGTACGTTGCTGTGCCTTCAGGACTCCAAGAGCGCGTTCCTCCCCCGTAAGCCGATCTACCGAGGACCTGAGCAAGGTTAAAATCTTGTCTCTATTTACNAAAGCATTGACCCTTTCATTCAGTTCCCCTATACCCAAAGCCTCGTATTCTTTCTCAAGAATATCCAACTCGGAAGATCTCTTCTCAAAATCAAGGCGGCATTTACCCTCCTCAAGNTTNNCTTTCTCAAGCGTCTCATTCAGAGAAGGGAGCAATGCTGACTTCTTCTTGATGAGTTTATCGCTTCGTGTAAGTCCGTCAAGCAGATGAAGTCCTTTAGACGCACTCTCATAATCGTTCACAAGAGTACGCTCCTTNTGNTAGTCTTCACTCTCGAGAGCCTCTCTGATTGTATGAATCTCTTTCTCCAAAGCCACTTTCAGCTCCTGTTGTTTAACAGAAGTAGTAAGCCAGGATATCTTCTGCGAAGCAATCTGTCTTGACTTAACCGACTCAGCAAGCACCTCAGATATCTTATCAAGTCGGGAGGATATCTCCTTTAGCTCCTCCTCCCCGAGCACTTTAACTGAATTGACCTCGCGTTTCAGATTATCGACAACGGAAAGCGCCGCACTGTAATGTTCGGCAATCTTGATTCCCAGACGTGAATAAATCTCAGTNCCTGTAAGTTTTTCAAGGATTTCAGACTTCTCACCCTTTCCNCTCTTAAGGAACTTTGTAAACTCTCCCTGGGCAAGCATGACAGTACGGCAAAANTGATCATACTGCAGTCCNGTCACCTCAATGATCTTGGCCTTTATCTCGCTCTGACGTGTATCGCTGAATGAACCATCGGAGGCAACAAGCTTCCGCGTCGGGCGCAACAGCCTCTTACCGGGCTTGCTATGAGCACGATGTATCTCCCACTCCGCCTCATATTCCCTGTCGTCGTTGCCTATAAAGAGCAGACGTGCAAACCCTTCGCCGGCCCCCCTTCGGAGAAGCTGTGAATTGTCATTACTGTAATAGCGTTCCTGATCCCTGACACTGTCGTCGGTCAGTTCGAGTTCCTCCTTGCTTACAGAGGTCATTCGAGGTGTCTCTCCGTAAAGAGCAAGACAAATGGCATCGAGGATCGTACTCTTTCCTGCTCCTGTTTCCCCACATATAAGAAAGATAGGAGTGCCGGAGAGAATATCGCCATTGAAATCGATGACAGCATCCTCTATGGATGCTATATTATGGATTGTGAGAGTCTTGAATAGCATGGTCAGGCCTGATTTTCTTGTTCAATTTCTTTTATAAGGGATGAAATAAGCTCCAGTTTCCCTTGAATTTTTTCTTCGCTTTCCCCGATCCGTCTGAAATAACCGGCAGCAATTTCCTGCGGGCTGATTTCAGAAAACTCAAACGCTTTAAGCTCTGTCAACGGCTTGAGTTCGGCACGGTGCGAAGCGTCGGTATATTTGAAAGTACAGAATCTGCATACCTTCCCCATAGCCTTTGCAGTGGCCTGCTCGGTACAATCCACCGGCAAGGGCTCTTCCTGAAGAATATTCAGACGTATATAAGCCTCCTCATTGTCGGGGAATTTAGCCAGCACACGCAATGCTTTTCTGAAATCCACCCCCTCCTCCGGAATTGTAAGCAACGGACGCAAAGGCTCTATCTCAACTTTCTGGATATCGATTTCTCCTGAATCNTCTACTGTCACCACATTTACGCTGTGGCGTCCCTTCTCATCAAAGCTGACAGCCACGGGNGTGCCGGAATATGCCACTCTTCCCCCCTTTCCGATTNACTGTGGCTTATGTATATGGCCAAGGGCGACATANGNCCACGTCGGTCCGAAGATATCTTCCGANACCTTATCCATACCTCCCACGGTAGGCTCCCGATGACCCTCCGTGTCACATCCCTCGACTGCGAGATGGGCCATCAGGACTGCGGGAAGGCCTTCGGGGTTCATATTTTCAACACACTTCTCCACTCCGGNAAAAAACGCACGCTCAGGAGTAAGCTCTTTATCAAGCTTCGGAAGAAAGGCACGATTGACAAACGGAATAGCAGCCACAATACCCTTGTCGCGAATTTTCACAATATTTCCGGAAAAGTCATATTCACCCCCTGAACGTGGAACACTACCGAAAACGTGTATCCCTCCAAGCCTCCATAGATTTCTGTCGACATCTATTCTGGAGGCACTGTCATGATTGCCGGCAGTGACGATGACAGTCATGTCAGGCACAAGCGCATGAATTTCCAACAGACGGTCCTTGAACAAACGGGCTACTCCTGCCGGAGGATTGGACACATCAAAGATATCCCCGCTCACAAGAAGAGCATCAGGTACTTCCCACCTCACTATTTCCTTGAGACGGTTNAAAAAGTTCTCGAATTCATCAAAACGGTCNTAACCGTACAGAACATGGCCGAGATGCCAATCGGAGGTATGGATGAGTTTTAGCATATTGATATTTGTATAACCCCGGAAAGTCGTATCAAGCCGCTTATAACAACAACGATATGAAGATAAGTAGCTTCCTACAAAATAAGATAAAATATTTAACATCTCCAAATGAAATCCAACTTATTTTACCAATATTTTGTTATAATTGACAAATAAGGTCTTCCGACTTGTTTGTATCATAACCTCTCNCAATGGGAGATTGAGTTTGATTTTCCTCAGGNCTCTCCCTGAANAGANCCAAGTCAAGGCAAAATGACAATCAGCAAATAACTTTCTTTATTCTACACACTATGAACACACATACAACTTCCGACACCTCGACGCCCACACGTCAACCACAACAAGGAAACAGCAACTCAGCAACCCAAAGGATCAACACAATGTTCAGGAAAGGGGGAATTTACTCTATCCTACATCTTCTNATACTCGCCCTTTCCATATTCCTCGTGGTGATAATCTCAATTGATTCATACCACAACGAGGAATTCTACACACAGCCTCAGTTTATGAAGGCTCAGCTCTGGATATGCGTGATTTTCCTTGCCGACTTCTTTATAGAGTTCTTTCTCTCACAAGATAAGAAGCATTATCTNTCCACAAGATTTGTCTTTTTTCTTGTATCAATACCTTACAATGCCATTATCGACCACTATGGCTGGGAATTCTCACCTATGCTCACCTACTGCATCCGATACATCCCGTTAATTCGTGGCGGTTATGCAATGTCGATTGTAGTGAGCTGGTTTACCTATAACAAAGCCACAGGGCTCTTCATTTCCTACCTTGTGACGCTTCTTTTCACCATCTACTTCTCCTCATTGGCATTCTATCTTTTCGAGAAAGGTGTAAATCCCGGAGTACAGGATTATGCCGATGCTCTTTGGTGGGCTTTCATGGATGCTACCACAGTAGGCTCCAACATCGTNGCAGTCACAACCGNNGGCAGAGTACTTTCGGTNCTGCTTGCAGCCGTAGGAATGATGATGTTCCCNGTGTTTACGGTATACGTCACCAATATCCTGACGAAACACAANCAACAGGGNGTGCAGGGTTCCTCNCTTCTTTCTCCTACAGGAAAGAACTGAACACAATGCCTACCCTTACCTAAGTTANATAATTCAGAATATAAATCTTATAATTAAAATATTATGGCAGAAGAGAAAATAGTTGTCCATCCNGCGATAAAGGATTTTCCCCGCACNATGGCGAGAGGAATCGGACAAGTAATGTTTCAAGACAACATGTGGACAGGGATTCTATTCCTTGTCGGTATATTCTGGGGCGCATATGAGGAGGGATTTCCCCTTGTGGCCTGGGGTGCGCTNGTAGGCGTAATCGTNTCAACCTTCATGGGATATATGCTCAATCTGCCNGATAAGCAGGGGGCCAACGGCCTTTGGGGCTTCAACGGCGTACTTGTCGGTTGCGCCTTCCCCACATTCCTTGCCAACACTCCCTGGATGTGGATAGGTCTTATCCTCTGTTCCGCTCTGACAACAGTAGCCCAGTCAGGTATGGACAATGTGCTTGACAAATGGAAACTCTCATCCTTTACCTTTCCCTTTGTGTTCTGCACATGGATTTTCCTACTTTCAGCCCGTCTCTTTTCCGGCTTCCCCGCCGAATATATGGGTACCCCGGAATTCGCACATGGCGATGTAGGACATATCTCACTCCGATTCGGAGATCTCGTTGTCTACTGGCTTCGCGGAATCTCACAGGTTTTCCTTATTAAGTCATGGGTGACCGGTGTATTCTTCCTCGCCGGGCTTGCGGTCAGCAGCCGGAGAGCGGCCATCTGGGCCGCCATAGGCTCGGCTATATCTCTTGCTATCGCACTCATGTGGAAGGCTCCCGGAGTTGATGTAGCCAACGGATTATATGGTTTTTCTGCTGTATTGACAGCAATCGCGCTTGGAGCCACCTTCTGCAATTTCTCATGGAAATCTGCAATTTGGGCTATTTTCGGCACTATCTCGACAGTATTCCTTCAGGCAGCCATGAACGCCTTCTTCGCACCTATGGGTCTTCCGACTCTTACAGGTCCATTCTGTATTGGCACCTGGTTGTTCCTTCTCCCGGCTTATCAGTTCTTCATGCCCAAGACCAAGAACTGATCATTGCACAGATTTAAACTCCCTCTCTCCCAAATCACGAAGAAACCACATTTATTAAGTATTATGGAAACACAAAGTAATGCAAAATACACAATCGATACTGCCCCCATGACATGGAGGCAGTATTGGATTACAGCAGTAGCATCATTAGGACAATTGGTAGGAACAGCACTTGCCACTCTCGTGTCGATAATCATTCCGCTATATCAGATTCATGCCCATCCCGAACTAAGCTCATTCATGCAAGGGCTCATTGGAGCGATGGACCTAATCGGTATTGTATTCGGATCTGTTGTGCTCGGCAGGCTGTCAGATGAGCATGGTTACCTCAAACTATTCCGTATATGTCCACTTCTAATTTGCGTTGCCGCCATAGCGGCGCTCCTTTTCCCCAATATCCCGGTGCTCATCGTCTCCCTTTTCGTCATGGGCTTCGCCATAGGTGGAGAATACAGTCTTGACTCTGACTATATCTCGGAGCTTATGCCGAAAAAATGGAAATTTTTCATGGTGGGAGGTGCCAAGGCCGCTAGTGCAGTCGGTAATATCATCATGGCCGGAGCATGCTTTCTTATTGTAAAAGACTGGACAGATTCAAACCTTTGGCCACAACTTTTATGGATTATGATTGCCATTTCCGGACTAATGTTCGTCACACGTATCTGTTTTTGGGAAAGTCCGGTATGGCTTGCCGGCCATGGCCGGATGAAAGAAGCTCAAGAGGCCGCACAGAAATTCCTCGGTGACAATGTATCAGTTGTCGCGCCGGAAAAAGCAGCCCCTGTAGCCAAGGTCTCTACACTTAAATTCATTAAGGAGAATTGGCGTAATGTGATCTTCACCGGTATACCATGGGCTTGCGAAGGACTTGGAGTATATGGTATCGGAGTGTTCCTGCCTATTCTTGTGATGGCATTGGGAATAGAACATGTCACCCCGGGCACAGATAAACTGATGCATGTTGCCAATTCAATCGAAGTCACGTTCTGGATCTCCTGCGTGATGCTTCCAGGCTTCATACTCGGACTTGTTCTCATCAACCGTATGAAAGGGGCGAAAATACAGTGGCTTGGATTTTTCCTCAGCGCAATAGCTCTTACACTCCTCCTCTACTCCTATCATTACGGACTCTCAAAATGGCTATCGATCGGGGCATTCATGGCATTCGAACTGTTTTTGAATATGGGTCCTCACCTTATGACCTATGTACTTCCGGCCAAAGTATATCCCGTAGAAGTAAGAGGCCAAGGTTCAGGATTGGCGGCATCTATAGGCAAGATCGGAGCGGTAGCCGGAGTATTCTGTATCCCCATTCTGCTTCAGGCAGGTGGTACGACCCTTGTACTTGTGGTGTCGATCGCGGTCATGTTTATCGGAGGCATCATCACCATTCTGTTTGCACCTAAAGGTCAAAACTGATAAATAATAGCAGATAATAAAAGGGGGGACAGACCGCAATGGTCTGTCCCCCCTTTTATTATCTGCTCATCCTATGGATGAATATTCTCCTCAAAGAATCGGATATCAAGAGTTCTAAATATCCGATAAAATATTGAGGAACGAATTGACAGTTATTCAGGAGTGAATTATTATTTCACTTTGTCTACGATAGCCTTGAAAGCCTCGGGATTGTTTACAGCGAGGTCAGCGAGCACCTTACGGTTGATCTCGATGCCGGCCTTGTGAATGAGGCCCATGAGCTTGGAGTAAGAAAGATCCTCCATGCGGGCAGCAGCGTTGATACGCTGGATCCAGAGAGCGCGGAAGTTACGCTTTTTCTGCTTGCGGTCGCGATATGCGTATGTCAGACCCTTTTCCCAAGTGTTCTTGGCAACGGTCCAGACGTTGCGACGGCTTCCGTAATAACCACGGGTGAGTTTGAGTATTTTCTTTCTTTTAGCTCTTGAAGCTACGTGATTGACTGATCTTGGCATTTTTTTTCAGTTTTTGAATGAGAGCGGCCGATTGATTTTCAGCTCTTGCGGTGCTCGACATTCGGTTTTGGAATTGTGATAAAAATGATTCAGAGGAAAAATATTCTCTTGAGAAAACCTCGGATGATTAACGGAGATTGAGGAGCTCCTTAACAGCCTTAGCGTTGGCACCGGCCACGAGAGCAGTGTGGTCGAGGTTTCTCTTACGCTTCTTTGACTTTTTAGTCAGAATGTGGCTGTGATAAGCGTGTTTTCTCTTGATTTTCCCTGTGCCGGTGAGCGCGAAGCGCTTCTTAGACGCGGCATTGGTTTTTACCTTTGGCATTTTTTAAAAATTTAGTTGTTTTTAGTTTCACCTCGGCACATAGTGCCTACGGTCTCTTTCAATTTTTATTCTGCGCCCTCTGAAGCTGATGCCCCATCAGGTTTAGTGTCGTTCTTTGAGCTTTCGGAGGCTTTACCGTTGTCGGCACTCTCCCCCTTAGCCTCACCCTTAGCGGGTTTATCTTTTTTGGCGGCCGGTTTGAGAGGAGAAATCATTATGATCATGCGCTTACCCTCAAGCACAGGCATCATCTCCACTTTACCGTATTCCTCAAGATCGTTTGCGAAACGCAAGAGAAGCACCTCACCCTGCTCCTTGAAGAGAATCGAACGGCCACGGAAAAATACATAGGCCTTGACCTTCGAGCCCTCCTTAAGGAAGCCAATGGCATGTTTGAGCTTGAAGTTGTAGTCATGGTCATCGGTCTGCGGACCGAAACGAATCTCCTTGACCACTACCTTGGCAGCTTTCTGCTTCTGCTCCTTCTGGCGTTTCTTCTGCTGATAGAGGAACTTCTGGTAATCCAGAATTCTGCACACCGGCGGCTCTGCGTTGGGAGAGATCTCAATGAGGTCAAGCTCCATCTTTTCGGCAATGCGAAGAGCCTTATCCAAAGGATATATGCCCTGCTCTACATTGTCGCCAACGAGACGCACTTCCTTGGCACGGATGTGTTCGTTAATTACATAGGGGTCCTTGCTGTTGCGGTCGTTACCCTTGCGTCCGCCTCTCTGCTGAGGCGAAGGGGCTGCGGGACGCGGGGGTCGCGGTGCGGTGCCTGCCGGACGGCGCGGACCTGTGAATTGTGGTTTTTTCTCCATTCAGTTTTTGCCTGTCTGTTACTGACAGATTAGAGTTCAGTTTTATGTTACTTTATCATTGAATCGACTTCTGCATTCAATTCGGCTGCAAAGTTAACAATTTTCATCGTACCTTTATCACCTTCGCCCTGTTTTCTTACAGAAACCTCATCATTTTCCGCCTCTTTTTCCCCTACAATAAGTAAATAGGGTATTTTCTTGAGTTCATTGTCTCGGATTTTCTTACCGATCTTCTCATTTCGGTCGTCAATAATGGCACGCACTCCAAGTTCGTCAAGCTGCTCCACCACACGGCGTGCATAGTCGTTGAACTTCTCGCTGATAGGGAGAATCACAGCTTGCTCGGGAATGAGCCATAAGGGGAGTTTGCCTGCCGTATGCTCAAGAAGCACGGCCACGAAACGCTCCATCGAGCCGAAGGGGGCACGGTGAATCATCACCGGACGATGCTTCTGGTTGTCGCTNCCGGTGAACTCAAGACCGAAACGCTCCGGCAGATTGTAATCCACCTGGATTGTGCCGAGCTGCCAACGGCGTCCGATGGCATCCTTAACCATAAAGTCAAGNTTGGGACCATAGAATGCGGCCTCACCCTCAACCTGCTTGGCATTAAGGCCTTTCTCTGCACAAGCCTCGATAATTGCGTTTTCAGCGAGATGCCAGTTTTCGTCGGAGCCGATATATTTCTCCTTGTTCTTAGGATCGCGCAAAGATATCTGAGCCTCGAAATTCTTAAAGTCAAGAGCCTTGAAGATATAAAGAATGATATCCATCACCTTCAGGAACTCACCCTTGATCTGATCGGGAGCACAGAAGATATGTGCATCATCCTGCGTAAAGCCACGCACTCGGGTCAGACCATGGAGCTCACCGCTCTGCTCATAGCGGTAAACAGTACCGAACTCCGCAAGACGGAGAGGAAGATCGCGGTAGCTTCTCGGGCTTGCCTTGTAAATCTCACAGTGGTGAGGACAGTTCATAGGTTTGAGCATATACTCCTCACCCTCTTCCGGAGTATGGATCGGCTGGAAAGAATCCTTGCCATATTTTGCCCAGTGGCCGGAAGTCACATAAAGGGCCTTGTTGCCGATATGCGGAGTGATAACCTGCAGATAGCCGTATTTCTTCTGTATCTTGCGCAGGAACTGCTCCAGACGGTCGCGTAAGGCAGCTCCTTTGGGGAGCCACAGAGGAAGACCCTGACCAACTGTCGGAGAGAACGTAAACAGCTCCATCTCCTTACCCAGTTTGCGGTGATCGCGCTTCTTGGCCTCCTCAAGGAGGGCGAGATACTCGTCAAGCATCTTCTTCTTCGGGAAGGTGATGCCATAAACGCGAACAAGCTGATTACGTTTTTCGTCGCCTCTCCAATAAGCACCGGCCAAAGAAAGGATCTTCACAGCCTTGATAGGAGCGGTGCTGGCAATGTGCGGACCACGACAAAGGTCGGTAAAAGCTCCCTGAGTATATGTAGTGATCTTTCCATCCTCGAGTTCGCTGATAAGCTCGCATTTATAGGTCTCGCCACGGTCGCCGAAAAGCTTCAGGGCATCAGCCTTGGAGATATCGGATCTAACTATAGCCTCCTTCTTCGCAACGAGCTCCATCATCTTCTTCTCGATCTTGGAGAAATCTTCAGATGTGATCTTATGCTCTCCCGGATCGATGTCGTAATAGAAACCGTTTTCTATCGCGGGACCGATACCGAATTTAACACCGGGATAAAGCTCCTGAAGTGCCTCGGCCAGAAGATGGGCCGAAGAGTGCCAGAAAGCATGTTTTCCTTCGGGATCATCCCATTTGAAAAGCTCTATGCTCGCATCTTCGCTTACAGGACGGGAGATATCCCAGTCCTGACCGTTTATCTTCGCAGCAAGCACATCGGCCGCAAAACGCGGACTGATGCTCTCGGCAATCTGAAACGGGGTAACCCCTGCCTCAAACTGCTTAACACTGCCATCGGGAAAAGTTATATTGATCATCTGATGTCGATTGGTATTGTCTGTTTTTGTTACAAGCCTTAGAGCAAGACGAGAAATAATAACCTCATCCGCATTACTTGGCCTGATTAATCATGCAAAGTTACAAAATTTTTCCGATATTAACACGCTTCGGAAGCAAACTTTTCATCCTATTTTGGATTTATCACCTTAATTTGCACTTTTTAACCCCTAAAAGCGGGATATTTAAGTGTATCTTGAGCCTTATTGGAGATATTTTTAGTAATTTTGCAAATCATGAAACTATCGAAATCCCTTTTCAGGCATATATCCGCTATCTCGATACTGACAGCGACTTCAGCCGGCCTTCCCCAAGTAGCTCAAGCGCAGGTGAACGCCGAGCAAGTGCTCGCTATCGGACGCAACGTGTTATCGATGGAGGATTATATGCTCGCCATACAATACTTCAATCAGGCGGTGAAGGCCAAGCCTTATCTCGCCGATCCCTATTTTTTCCGTGCTATCGCCAAACTGAGTCTTGACGACTATCAGGGAGCTGAAAACGACTGCAGTCTTGCGATCGAGCGAAACAAGTTCAAGACCGAGGCTTACAAAGTGAGAGGATTCGCTCGCCAGAATATGGGGCAGGATTCACTCGCCATCATAGACTACAACATCGGCTTAGCCCATAATCCAACTGACAAATATTTCCTTTTCTATAAGGCCGTGGCACAAACAGACCTCAAGAAGTTTGAGAGCGCGGATTCCACATTCAGCACCCTACTGCGACAATACCCGAATTTTGAAGAGGGATATGCGGCAAGGGGTCGCCTCAATGTATTGAGGGGCGACACTGTGGGGGCGCTCAACGACCTCGACAAGGCAATCTCACTCTCGAAAAGCCTTATCGGTCCTTTCCTGCTAAGAGCCCAGATAGAATGGAACCGGNGGGAATGGCAGAAAGCCGGCGAAGATCTCGACGCGGCCATCAGACTGCGTCCCGAAATCCCGGACCTTTACGTCAACCGGGCCTTCATCCGCTATAACTCCGACGACTTCTTCGGAGCCATGAGCGATTACAACTATACTCTCGAACTTGACCCCAAGAACAGCTCCGCGCTTTTCAACAGANCTTTGTTGAGATATGAGGTGAATGATCTTGAGAAAGCGGTGGCCGACCTTACAGAGGTNCTGAAACTGGATCCCGACAATTTCCATGCTCACTACAACCGTGGNCTCATGCGCCTTGAGAAGGGTGACTATAAAGAGGCNATGGAGGATTTCGAGGTAATTAAAGGGCGTTATCCACGCTTCTATCCGGTGTATTACGCAATGGCTGAGGTGCGTCGGCAACTCGGCGATATGCGNGGAGCTCTCCANCTTGCCCATACTGCCGACTCCATGGTAGAGAATTATGTAAAGAATCCGGATAAGGCTCCACTTGACCGCCCGACCATAGCGGCAGCNCAGACAAACGATGCGCATGCACGAGGAGATGAAGAGGAGGAATCGGAGATAGAGGTAATGAACAGATTTAACCGACTTGTCACCGTATCTGAGGCCGTTGAGACNGAATTGTCATACAACGAGAAGATAAAGGGGCGTGTACAGGACCGTAATGTCCAGATCGAGCCGGAACCTATGTATGCGCTCACCTTCACTCCTGCCCCACTGACCTTGCGATCGGTATCCAACTATTTCCGCGAACTTGACGACCTGAACCGCCANCGGTTTATCTCACGACCTATTTATCTNACCGCNTCAGTNAACACTACTGACGAANCCACGGCCTCCCAGCTCTTCAACTATGCCGACGAAGTAAAGGAGATGATACAGGAGGGGAAAGCNCGTCCGATCGATAAACTCGCTTTGGGTGTAACCCTTTCAATGCTGAGGAATTATCCGGAGGCAGTGACTTATCTCGACCAGGTGATAGACTACGACCGCAATTTCACTGTAGCGTATATGGCGCGTGCGTATGNACGTTATATGAGATATCTCTCGGAGCAACGGTCGGGAGATGGCGGGATGATNGACCGTAGAGCCGGTATGGCCAACCTTCAGGAGGTGATTTCCGATTACGACAAGGCTCTGAGCCTTAACCCGCGTCTCGTATTTGCATGGTTCAACAAAGGGAACATCTACTATTCTGTAGGCGACTACACATCGGCGCTTCAATGCTATGCNGAGGCGATAAAGATAGATCCCGACTTCGGACAGGCATATTTCAACCGTGGNCTCTCCTATCTTCAGGCCGGCAACAAGAATCAGGCTTTCTCCGATCTCTCCAAAGCGGGCGAGTTAGGGGTGTTGCCCTCCTACAATATCCTCAAACGCATGAAATGAAAAAAGATATAGAAAAGAGAGGGCGTTTCCGAATTCGGAAACGCCCTCTCTTTTCTATATCTTTCAGTTGAATTACTTGTCGGCCTTTGCAGCGGCACCACGAGCTGCACGTGTAAGCTGAACAGCGCAGACAACAGCATTCTTAGCGTTCATAAGCTCAAGACCCTCGAAGTGGAGGTCGCCTACAGCAAGGCTCTTGCCAAGACCAAGAGTATCTACATTTACAATGAGACGCTCGGGAATCTGGTTGTAGAGAGCTTTAACTTTAAGCTTACGCATAGAGAGAGTAAGCTTACCACCGGCCTTAACACCCTCGGCGTGACCCTCGATCTGAACAGGAACCTCCATAACGATAGGTTTCTCTTCGCCTACCTCGAGGAAGTCAAGGTGAAGGATAGTATCCTTTACAGGCTGGAACTGGATCTCCTTGAGGACAGCCTTACGCTCCTCGCCATTGATATTGAGGTCGATCTCAAAGATATCGGGAGAATAGATGAGCTTACGCACATCCTCGTTCTTAACAACGATATCAGTAGTGATAAGGCCACGCTTGCCATCTACATTTACCACTTTCTCTCCGGGTTTGAGAGGACCCTCATAGGGAAGGTCAACATGTTTGCCACCATTGAGAACTGCGGGAATCTTACCCTCCGCACGCAAAGCCTTTACAGACTTCTTGCCAAGCTCTTCGCGAGGCTCGGCATTCAGTTGGAATTTCTTCATTTTTTTGGTTGTTGTGTTACTCAAAATAAGTTTTTAGCTCCGGCATAACAGCCTTTGGGAGCAGGCCCGAAATCCTCCGCAGGAAACGGGCAACAGATTTCCCATCACACGTATTGCTCAAAAGCGATGCAAAATTACAAAAAATTTCCGACATGGCAAAATTCGGATGAGTTGAAAAAAACAGATATAGAGCTGACCGTCTAAGCAACGGTCNGCTCTATNTCTGTTTTTTTCACGATAGCCTTGAGNCTATCTGTATTTTTCAATAATTATCGGTCAAGCCTTACTTGGAAAGCTTGAGGGTATAGTTGAGGCCGGGAGCCTGCGACACCTCAAGATCAGAGTTNACAAGAACGATTGTCGAGTCAGACTCTACAAGGAAATATGTAGGTCCTTCGCTCGAACCGACAGCGGAATCCTTCACATCCTGCACCAGCTTGAGATACGATTTACCATCCTTCTTCATCACACTGAAGTCGCCCTCGCTCTTGAAGGATTTATCGTCGGAATAGCCGGTGACTGCTGTAGAATCCCCCACGAGATAAGTCTCGATAAGGTCGTAATCACCTTTGTTCGGATTGTCGTCGTCATACTCAAGGCTGAGGATATACCTGATGCCATCGGTATCGGCAGAGGGAAGCACTCCCGTATAGAGTTCCTTTCTATCGCCGTCGGTACATTTGCCGCAAGCCTTGTCGCCATTACATGTCTTGTTGCCGGAGCATGCTGCCATTCCAAGCACTGACAAGGCGGCAGCCATCATATAGATTGTCTTTTTCATGTCTTAATATGTTTTTCAATTTTGTTGTCAAATATATAACATCTGTAAGAGCATAAAGGTTGCAGACAATCTCACATTCCGACAATAAGGGACTCCTTAACTATTGAAATGGTTCATGGCGAAAGCCGGGCCGGAGAGACAG
The DNA here is from genome assembly GCA_014801605.1 of Bacteroides sp. Lineage (GTDB taxonomy): Bacteria > Bacteroidota > Bacteroidia > Bacteroidales > Muribaculaceae > Lepagella. Next base: position 9,445 of record JAAVDU010000029.1, on the reverse strand, counting down.
AATGCCTTCACTGCCTCTGCTGCCCGCTTCAACTTCTCCGGAAGCTCTTTCTGTTCTTCAGGAGGGAACTGACCCAACACAAAATCTATCTGACCTCCCCGGGGAAAATCATTACCTACCCCGAACTTCAGACGCGCGTAATTCTGAGTTCCCAATTCAAGAGCAATGTTCTTCAACCCGTTGTGTCCGGCATCCGACCCCCTCTCTCTGATTCTGATAGCCCCGAACTTCAGCGACAGATCGTCGACTATAACCAATAGATTCTCAAGAGGGAGTTTCTCCTTATTCATCCAAAAGCGGACAGCCACCCCACTGAGATTCATAAAAGTGGAGGGTTTCAGCAACATCATCTCAACGTTCTTGACCTTCACCACAGCCATATCGCCATAGCGGCATGATTTAAACGGTATGCCTGCCTCAGCGGCTATTGTGTCGCCGACCATAAATCCGGCATTATGCCTGGTGCCCTCATAATCCGGGCCGATATTGCCCAGACACACCACAAGATATCTTTTCATTTTCAATAAAAATCATTCGTTTTCGTCGGCCTCATCAATATCGTCATCATCCTCCCAATCGAGGAAGAAGGCATCGGCATAACTCTCCTCCTTGAAACGTGCCATCTCACGACTATCACGTTTGGTGGGGCGCCCGAGACCTTTCTGACGATCTACAAATCCGGAAATCTTGGTCATCTCAAGCAGTTCATACTGTGATGGAGAGGTAAGATTCTCCAGATATTCAGGCACCAGCTTCGCTCCCAGACGGTTTGGAGCTATCTGAAGCACTTTGAAAGTATAAGTAATCGGGGGTTTCTTTACATCAATGACATCCCCCGGCTTAATCATACGAGAAGGCTTAAGCACTGTGCCTTTCATTGTGACACGCCCTTTCTTACACGCGTCAGTGGCTATGGTGCGCGTCTTGAACACACGCATGCACCATAGCCATTTATCCACTCTTTCTTCTGCCTTAGGCATAACTATCAAGTAGGTGTTAAAAATGTATCTGTTAATTATTAATTTACTGGTCTGAAGTGCGCTCCATCAGAAGCACTGCCTTACCGAGATTATTCAGGAGCTCCACCCTCCCCTCAAGCAGAGGTTTTGCCTTAGAGGCATCCTCGAGAGCAACCAGAAGACGGGTCTCGTAGTTGGGAAGGGGACAAGCCATTCTCGTCACGCCAATCTTCTGGAATGAGATAGAATTGGCAGCATCCATGTCGGTCTCAAGGCTTCCGTTAAAAATATTGCAACCGGTATTGCCATGCACCTTACCCTCCTCAACATCAATCACCATCTTTATATCAGGATTGTCAACCGGTTCGCCATCGATTGCTTTCACAGCCCATGTGCCGTTGAGAAACTGGAAGTTCTGATGCATAAGCTGAAGCACAGGATTACGGTCGACGTCATATATCGTCATAAGATAATCATCGCCGTTAAGATTCCATGAGTAGTATGCCGCCGCTCCGAGAGCAGCGTTCACCTCATAATCCGTCAGTCCGTCCATACCGCATGCCATCATTGTGGATGCGAGGTTTGAGAAGGTCAATGTGGAGTCGGCAGGGTTATACGCATAAGCAGCATTTATAATATTGCATCCATTGTTTCCATACACCCTTTTCTGAGCAGGGTCAAACTTAAGGTAAGGAGCCGTCTCCCCCACCGCTGTCTTTCCGTTCACCTTCTCTATAGCCCAATCACCCTTTATTATCCCCTTGGCGAGATCTTCGGATGTATAGACCGACGACACCGGCTGAACAATCTTTTCACGATCATCGGGCAACACAGCCTCCTTCTTCACATCAATCCCGGGATCACTCTTTGCTGAATTTTTAAGAGCTGAGCAAGAGCTCATAGCCAATACTCCGGCCATCAGCACCGCACTCCCATATATTGTTTTCTTTATTTGCTTCATAGCATCAATATCATGAGTAACGTTAATAAACTTGAATAACATTCCTTTGGCCGCCACACTGCGTGCATCAGTCGCCCCAATGTCGTCGCAACGGATATTTCGACGGACGCAGAAGCAAGCGGAGCGATGTGGAATAATTGAAATAGTTCCATATCCAGTTGAGAAGCACGGTAGCCTTGTTTCGCATGCCCAATATCGACATAAGATGGATCAGCATCCACATCAGCCATGCCACAATACCTGAGAAAGTCTTTCCCCCCAGATCGGCCACTGCCCTATTCTTTCCGATGGTAGCCATGGAGCCCTTGTCATGATAAGAAAAAGGATGGNTGAAGTTTCCCTCGTTCAGATTCTTTGCCAAAGTCCTGGCCTGTTGTATGGCGGGTTGGGCCATCTGCGGGTGGCCATGAGGATAAGCATCACACTGCATCAGAGCTATATCACCAACAGCCATCACATCTTCAAGGCCTTTTACCCGATTGTAATCATCCACGACAATGCGTCCGCCACGGCCCATCACTTCAGCCGGAAGACCCGGCATCGGTTCACCTTTCACTCCGGCCGTCCATATAACGGTCTCCCAATACTCCTTGGTGTCGTCGCCGAAAGTGACATATTTGTCGTTATAACCCTTCATAGTTGTGTTAAGGCGCACATCCACCATGAGATCCTTCAGATATTTAAGAGCCTTTTCGGAAGATTTCTCACGCATTGCTCCCAGAAGTTTGCCGGTACCCTCCACCAGAGTGATACGTACATCATCAGGCGACAGTTCCGGATACTCCTTTGGAAGTATGAATTTCTTCATCTCACCCAGAGCGCCGGCCATCTCCACACCTGAAGGACCTCCACCCACTACCAGAAAACTAAGTAATTCACGTCGTCTTTTGGGATCCTTGGTCATGGAACCTCTTTCAAGACGGTCGATTATCTCGTCGCGGGTGTGTGCGGCCTGTCCTACAGTCTTTATCCCATAAGTCATATGCGCCAGACCATCCATTCCGAAATAGTTGCTTGTAGAGCCGGCGGCTATGATCAGGCGGTCGTATTGCAAGGTCTCATAGCTGGTAGTGACAGTCTTTGCCTGAAGATCGATATTCTTGACGTGTCCCATATGATACGACACGTTCTTATGCTTTATGAACTCCCTTCGAAACGGGAAACAAATATTGGCGGAAGCGAGGCTTGAGGAGGCTATCTGATAAAACAAAGGCGGGAAACAATGAAAATTGTTTCTATCCACTACCATTATCCTGAATTTATTTCTGTCGAGATGTTTCACCAGATTCATTCCGGCAAATCCACCGCCTATTATTACTATCTTTTCCATCTGTATCTTGGGTTATAATTTGGGGGCCATCAATTCAAAGGAACTGTGTATGCCGTATAATATAAGTGTATATCTCTACAACAAACAAAGTCCCGATTATATTGAAAAGGGATGAAAATTCTATAATCACCCTATGCCTACTTCCCCTTCANGACANCAAGAGCCNTCATCGCCGGCATAGCGCCCTGAACGCGCAAAGGCCACACTCCCCCTCCGCACATGCCTTGAATTCAGGATCCGTGAAGATACTCTCTATCATCGATTCCATCCCCTCTGAGAATCGGGCAGACACAGCCTTGAAACTATCTATTTCAANTGCTTCGCCATCACCCTCCCCATCCTCANCCGGTAAAGGGAGCTTCGGAAGATGTATCTCTCCGCTTGATATTCCCGGGGCATCATATATCTCCATTCGCACATCACTTGTAGGAAAGGGGGTATTATACTTCCCGAGAAGCCATGCATAAGTGAAGAGCTGGAAAATCTGTTCACTTCGCCAATCACCTCTGAAAACCTCATCAATCGANCCNGCCTCAAGCTTCAGNCTTCCGGTCTTATAGTCCACAATACGCAGNTTGGGTTGCCCGTCGATTNTTATCTCATCAAGNCGGTCGATCGCAAAAGTGAAGTTCACCAAACGTCCGGATGGTAATTCCACCTTTATATTATCCTTGATCTCACATCCGTAAAGCTTGAAAGGGGCGAGCTCAAGATCATGACGGAGTATTTTCGTCGCCTGTCCTGCAATATGACGGGCCACCATAAGGGAGGATCCTGNCAGAGGNGTATCGAGATGATCCTCACTGCGACCGAAATGCATCTTATTTACAATTCTTCTTACTATCCTGTCTATATGCTCCTTATTCTTAAGAATAGTGCGGATTGTCTCGGGTTGGATGAGCAAAGGGGTGGTGAGGAGTTTCCCATGCATCGCCGTATCGGGAAGATATAGTATCTGCATGGCTTCGTGAAGGATATTGCCCGCCACAATAGCATCTATGAATTCCGACGGTTCCGGATCAGAGGATATTCCCAACAGGCTCTGATAAAAGAACTNGACCTGACACTCCCGATATGCCTGCAGAGATGAAGCCGAAAGTTTCTTCCCATCAGGCTCCGAGTAGAGGTTTATCCTNGACAAGATCTCGGGAGTCTTCTCTACCGAGGGNTCGGAGGGCTCCTTCCCGGAGAGAATGAATTTCCAATCNTCCTCTTTCAGACAATCCTTTGCAAACAGATGACGGAGCTGAAGTATGTAACGGGATATATCACCGCTGCGCATACCACCTCCCGAACGGGCATCATAGATCATCGTCACCCCCTTGGCTCGGCTGATCATACGGTAGAAATAATAGGCAAAGATACTTTCAGCATAATTGGCAGGAGGCATTCCGAAAGCATGGCGCAGAGAATCAGGTATGAAACTGCGTGTGCGCTGTCGCATCGGAAGCACCTTCTCATTTGCAGAGAGAATAAATATATGCTCGAAATCAATTGAACGAGTCTCAAGCATACCCATCACCTGAAGGCCTGTCAGCGGCTCCCCCTCGAATCCTACTGTCTCACCCGCTATCAGACGGTCAGCAAGGCGATACACCGTAGCAGGTTTCATCGATATACCATGAGCAGCAAGTATATCCGAAAGACGTCGCAATGCATCGCGATACACATTTATATGTGATATCTCAAGACGGCTCTTCACCATCCCTTTATCATCCGCAGGGAGGCTTTCGGCCACTGTGCGTAATATGGAATCGAGATAACCGATAGCCTCCTCGGGGGTAAAATCCGGATCAAGCCCGTCAAGCACTGCGGCAGCCTTTGGAGAGAACATCGCTATCTCGTCGACAGTGACGACAGCCTTATGACGCTCGGCCATATACCCGTTGAGGAAGTTTATGGCATCTGTGGTGAAACAGGCGTGAGAGAAGGGATGGGCCATAAACAGCNTAAGATCGCGATGGAAAAATGCACGTTTTCCATCTACTTTCCGCATTGTGACTACNAGACGNCTCANCAATGTCACGAAAGGGATGACAGATGTCAGGCGCAACGGATAGCCCATCGTGAGATTNACATCNCCCATCCCTCCGGGGAGAGAATACAACATGGGAAGGAGNAGATTCTCNTCGGGGAGAACTACCGCCACCTTCGCCTCCTTGAATTCCTCTCCGGAGATTCTGCTCCTCAGACGTGCGAGCAACTTCCCGGCAATCTTCACTTGTGCAATGTTGGAGGGNGAAGCCGCCACTCTCATCATCTCCGGCATCTTATCGGTATCGCTCAGACGGAGAGTAGGCAACGCCCATTCCGGACAAGGGAATCTGTTTATGTTCGACTTTACGAATTTTGAAGCTGAATTTATATCCNTGGAGAGCACCGGGCCGGTGGCATCCCAGAAGAAATCTGCAAACTCATCATATCCCGGATATCCCTCTGTCTCCTTCAGCGACCTGAAAATGGCGTGTTCTGCAGTGGTCAACGCATTGAATCCTATCACCACAATCTTCTTATACGGAAGCAGAGTGGCTACATTACCCTCAATTCGTTCGGCTGCCGCCCTATACATCCCTCCAGTGCCGGCCATACCCTCCTCCTCGAGCCGNCTCTTGAACATTCTGTAGAGGGGAGCCATGACTCTCCAGAGATACAGAAACCTACGCTTCACTTCCGAAAGCTTTCCATCGTCGGAGTCGAAATTTTTCCAGAACCGTGAGGCATCACCCATGTCGGCACGTCCGAAATATTCCAGCATCACGCTTTTCTGTTCCTCCGTAAGGAAATTGGATGATATCTCCCTGAAATCCTTCACATTCTTGAACACTTCATCAGGATCGGCCAAATAAAGATCGACCTCATTGAAATCGTTAAGCACAGTCTCACCCCAGGTGATAAAGGAATCGAAATGCAGGTCATCCTTCTCATCGTCAGTCTCTTTCACTCCCGAAAGTTCGCGATAACAATCATACAGGATAAAAAGCTGATCGAGCCGTGATGCCGTCACCAACCCGGATATATCCCCTACAAGCTCTGTAATAGTCTTGATCTCGGGAGCAATCATAGCATGCCGACCGAACTCCTCCTTAAGATATTTAAGGAAGAATGTCCCTCCNCGTTTATTAGGGAAGAGGAAACAGAATTCAGATAGATCGGTATATCGGGCANCATATGCCCGAGCCACGGATTTCAGAAANGGTATCATCGATGAAATGGAAATTTTGGCCAAAATTAACAAATATAATTCAACCATACCCCTTTTTTAACCCAATTTTTTGTTGATTCGTCTCATAATCCCCCTAAGATTTGCATGGGTCAGCTTAATTGAGTATTTTTGCAGAGTGATGGTTAGGCCACCCGGCCGAATGAACCTTCTCATATACTTATCAACTGAACTAAGCATGAAGTTTTCCGACATAGCAGGCCACAATGAAACAATCGCCTCCTTGCGCTCNATAGTGGACGGAGGGAAGATTCCNCATGCCATACTCATNTCGGGAGTGTCGGGCATCGGGAAATTCCGTCTNGCGCGTGCGCTTGCACAATATATACATTGTGGCCAGCGCACCGGCGGNGACTCATGCGGGCGTTGCCCATCATGCCTACAGCATCAAAAACACAACAACCCTGACCTCCACTTCATCTACCCTATTGTGAAAAAGGATGGCAAAGGGCTCTCCACCGACTATATCGATGAATGGAAAGAGATGCTTTCCGAGTGGAGCTACATGCCGCCNGAAAGATGGAACGACATCCTTAACGCAGGAAATTCCCAGCCGGCCATATATGTCACTGAGAGCGAGGATATAATATCCCGCGCCTCACTTTCAGCCTTTCAGGAGAACTATAAGATCTTCCTGATATGGCTTCCGGAGAAAATGCGAGTAGAGGCTGCCAACAAACTGCTGAAGATTATAGAGGAGCCNTTTGANGATACTCTTTTCATACTTGTGAGCAACGATGACTCAAAGGTACTTCCCACCGTNTTCTCACGCACGCGGAGATTTCATCTCAGNCCTCTTAACGGCGANGAGATTGCATCTCATCTCGCTCACGAGAAGGGGGTAAACAGAGAGGTNGCGGAGACGGCTTCCCGCATAGCGGAAGGGAGTATGGGAGTGGCACAGCAACTCGCCTGCCATCCNGATGAGTTCATGGAATTCACCGGGCTCTTCAAGGAGATAATGCGCATGGCATATGGNCTGAAGGCGGGGGTATTGCGTCAGCTGTCGGAGAGATGCGCTGCTATGGGCAGAGAGAAACTTGTGAGATTCCTCTCCTATTGCGGCCGGATGATAAGGGAGAATTTCATCTACAACATGAGGGTCGGTGCTCTTTCACTTCTCACTCCTGAAGAGGAGGCGTTCAGTCAGCGCTTCTCCCCTTTCATCCATGAGGGGAATGTGGAGGGACTGTCTGAGGAGATTGCAAGGGCAATATCCGACATTGAACGCAACGCGAATGCGAAGATCGTGATGTTCGACCTCATGCTTCTTCTCTCCCAATGGGTGAGAATGCCGAAACCGGCAGTGCTCCCCCTTTAATCATGAATCAAATTAATAATAACCCAAATTAACAGTTTAACCTGTAATAACATAAACACAACATGAAACCTACTCTATTTATCCTTGCTGCCGGTATGGGCAGCCGCTACGGTGGTCTGAAACAGCTCGATGGTCTTGGCCCGAGCGGAGAGACCATAATGGATTACTCAGTATATGACGCTCTTCGTGCCGGTTTCGGCAAGATCGTGTTCGTAATCCGTCATGACTTCGAGCAGGATTTCCGCGACAAGGTGATCTCAAAATATGAAGGCCACGTGCCCGTAGAGGTTGTATTCCAGGATATCAACGATATTCCCGGCGGCTACAAACCCAATCCCGAGCGTAAGAAACCCTGGGGCACCAATCATGCCGTGCTCATGGGCAAGGATGTGATCAAGGAACCGTTTGCAGTGATCAACGCCGACGACTATTATGGTGCGGAGAGCTTCCAGATTCTCGCCGACTTCCTCCGTTCTGTAGAGGGGAAGACCAACCGTTATTGCATGATCGGTTTCAATGTGGAGAACACACTCTCCGAGAATGGCGGTGTGTCACGCGGTCTTTGCGAAGTGAGCGCAGAGGGTAACCTCACAGGCGTAACCGAATGTCACGGCATCGAGCGTAAGGATGGCAAGCTTATCCAGGTGGTCGACGACAAAGAGGTACCCTTCCCGGAAGGTGCTCCCGTGTCGATGAATATGTGGGGCTTCACTCCCGACTATTTCGATTACTCAGAGAAGAGCTTCCTCAACTTCCTCGCGAAGAACCACGACGAACTTAAGGCGGAGTTCTACATCCCCACAGTAGTCAACGAACTCATCGAAGCCGGCACAATTGAGCTCAAGGTGCTCTCCACACCGTCGAAATGGTTTGGTGTAACCTATGCCGCCGACCGTCCGGCCACTGTAGCTCAATTCCGTAAGCTCGTAGACGAGGGTGTTTATCCGGAAAAACTTTTCTAATTAAAACGGGAGGCCGACCACGCATCCCAATCAATCCAATTTAAGAATGAAAGAGAAAATTCTTGTCACCGGTGGCACCGGATATATCGGTTCACACACCACAGTAGAGCTTCAGAAGGCAGGCTACGAGGTAGTGATCATCGACAATCTTTCCAACAGCAATGAGTCGGTGCTTGACGGCATCGAGGCAATCACAGGGATACGCCCTGTATTCGTGAAAGGTGACTGCACCGATATCGAGACTCTGCGTAAACTTTTCAAGGAGAATCCCGGCATCAAGGGTATCATCAATTTCGCCGCATCCAAAGCTGTAGGTGAAAGCGTTCAGAAGCCGCTCCTTTACTATCGCAATAACCTCAACACACTCATCAATCTCCTTGAGCTCATGCCGGAGAATGGTGTGAAGGGTATCGTGTTCTCATCTTCCTGCACCGTCTATGGGGAGCCTGACCGCAACCCCATTGATGAGACAGCTCCCATTAAGCCGGCTACTTCCCCCTACGGAAATACAAAACAGATTTCCGAGGAGATAATCGAGGATTATGTAAGAAGCGGTGCTCCTATCAAGAGCATCCTGCTCCGCTACTTCAACCCGATCGGTGCTCACCCCACAGCTCTCATCGGCGAGCTCCCTCTCGGAGTTCCCCAGAATCTTGTGCCTTATCTCACACAGGCGGCAGCCGGAATCCGTA
>JAAVDU010000028.1 GCA_014801605.1 Bacteroides sp. | reverse complement strand
AATATAGTACCGAATGTGGACATGGCTCTATTGTTTTTTATTTGTGGTAAAATAATATAACAAATCAGCGGCCGTGTCCGCTTTTTCTTTAAGTAAACAGCATTGAATCGCGTCCCTACGGACATAACATTCGGGTATTCCTAAGGTGGACGCGAAGAATCGCGTCCACACAGGTTACCAATGCTTTACCTATACATTCCCTGCCTTCTTGGATTTATCTCTGCTTTGTTGGATCCCCTGCCTTACCGGATGAATTCAGTGCTTATGGGGTGAATTCAGTGCTTATGGATGATTACATATTTATCGTAAGCGCGTGATGAGATGGCAATGGGGTTCATGCTTTGTTTATGATGTGTTTTAATCTTATGTGTTTTAATCTTATATGACTTGTTTTGATGGGGGAATTTATGTGGAGGCCTCTTTTGGGAGGGGGTTGGCAGGGGGCTGCGCGGGCGATATGGTGGTGAGGGGGGAGAANTCGCCNGAGGAGGGNGCCTGATAGACTGCGAGGTGNAACTTGGGAATGATGGCATACAGATAGTCGAANATGTCNGCCTGCAGNTGCTCGTAGGGTTTCCACATGGTGTTGGATGTGAAGAAGTAGAGCTCAAGGGGTATCCCTTGAGGTGTGGGTTGCAGTTCGCGGGCCATGAACAGTAGCTCGGGTCGACCTGTAGCGGCGTGAAGTATCTGTGGATAGCGCTCGATATAGCGTTCCATATATTTTCGGAGTAGTGTCATATTTACTGTCGGACCTTCATATGAAAGGTCGTCTTTTTCAATCAGACCCTCTTCAAGGAGCGCTTCAGTCTCTTCGTCGGAAAGGAAGCGGATTGTAGTCTGGTCGATGTAGACGTAACGCGATACTCTGCGCGCTCCCGACTGACGCATTGCCGTGAAATTCTGAAAAGAATCGGTGAAGAGAGTGTAGGGGGAGATGGTCACAATGGAATTATCCCAGTTGCGTACTTTGACAGTGGTCAGTTTCACTTCCGCCACTTCACCGTTTACTCCTGCCTTTGGAGCTACAATCCAATCCCCCCTGCTAAGCATTTTGTTGAGCGTAAGCTGTATTCCGGCCACAAAACCCAATATGGTGTCNCGGAACACCAGCATCAGCACNGCTGCCGAGGCTCCAAGTCCGGTAAGTATCGCTATCGGATCCCTGTTGATGAGTATCGCTATTCCAACGATAATGCCTATCGAGACTACAAAGAGCACTATAGTCTGACGGATAATCTCAAGGTTGTGTTCGTGGAGAAGATTGCGTCGGTCGAAGGCATTCTGAGCTCCTTTAAGAAACACCCGTATNAGGTGTATACTTGCCCANAGCAGATATAGTTCCGAAAGTTTTACTGACCATCGGTAGGAATCGTCGCCGGTCTTGAATACTCCGGGGAGAAGTAAGAACACCACTATGGCCGGCACAAGCTGGGCGACNGCTTTCAATACGGTTTCGTTGAGAAGGTCATCATCCCATTCAGTCTCTGTTTTCTTNGTTATGANATTNACGATGGGNATGATAACGTGTACGCATAATGCGTAAGCCAGCCAGGCCATTACGCCTATGGCAAGGATAGTGATGATCACCGACCATCTGTCGGCTGTATTTTCTCCCCAAAGTTGGGAAAGCCATGTGAATATCAGACGCTCCATATATCAAGTATGTAGTGGATGTTTTGATCCGGGCCGTTTGGCCTGAGGTTGCATCTCGTAGTGCAAAATTAATATTCTGNAGCGACATACGCAAAAAAATAGGCGGTGCACCAAAAGGTACACCGCCCGAATTATGAAGCTTATTTACTGTTTATTTATAATCTTTGCCAATTGGATTGCAAGTTCTGTGGGTGTTGGCTTATTTTGCCTCAAGAACACAGATTGCTACGCGGTTCCAAGACTCCTCGTCGAACATCTCACCGATACCGCAACCTTCAGCCTGGATGCGAGATGCAGGTATTTTGTAGCGCTTCATGAGAGCNTTCTTAACTGACTCTGCACGCTGCTGNGCGAGACGGATGTTGAGCTCTTCCGGACCATCCTTAGATGCATAACCCTTGATGACAACCTTGCTGTTGGGGTGGTTGTTGAGGTAAGCGGCGATCATCTCTACGTTAGGCTGCTGGTCGGCGCCGATTGCAGAAGAACCGATCTTGAAGAATACGTAACGAACGGATTCGAGATTATTTTTCACCTTGGTCTCCTTGATTACCGTCGGGGGCTGGTTCTGGAGCTGCTGAACTTTACCTGCGAGCTCGGCTGCTGTAGCTGCGAGAGCTGCATTCTCGGCTGTCTGAGCGTCGATCACACCGCGCATATCGTTGATAGTTGCGTTGAGAGCATCGACTTCTGCCTGATTGTAGGGCATTACAGTTTCAAATCCGTTGCCACCGAAGTGGTAGGTTACACCGGCAGTGATATTGAAGTTGGCTCTGTTGATGTCGTAAGACGCTGAGCTCTGCTCTGCCCGATTGTCCCCTGTCATATTCCAGAGAATAGAAGGAGAGATGTTGAATGTTACATTGTCGCCGGCGTTGAAGTTGAAGTTAAGACCGGTCTTCGTAGCGAAGTAGTTCTGATCGGGATTACCACTTGTCTCGTAGCGGTGGCCCCATCCTGCTCCGGCAACAGCCTCGATATTGAATGGACGGGTTGAACCGTTGTATCCTCCGAAGAGATTGAAGAGGTTGACTGCACCGTAAGCACCTACATAAGAGTCATCGAAGACAGTGTAGCTGTGAGGACCTCTTACAGTTGAGGTATTGATTGCGAAGTCACCTTCAGCGCCTAACTTAAACACCGGAGTGATCTGCTTGTCGAGATGCAGGCCGATTACCGGACGCATGCTGCCAAAAAACGCGTGGCCTTTCATTGGAGTGGTGACACCACCTTCGATTCCGAGTGACCAGTTGTCGCCAAAACTTGGAGTGACGATAGCTTGCTGGGCTGAGGCAGCTGCTACTGACCCTAAGGCCAAAGTTGCAGAAAGAATAACATTTTTCATAACCGTAATTTGTTTAGTTTTGATTAAAACGAAGCGTCAGACGCTTCAAATAGCACTTAATAAATCATTGGATTTCTTTCAGATAAGCGAAGCAATAAGGATTTTGGCTTTCGGCTCTTGTGAAAGGCGTCCGTTTGACTATAAAACATCATGGATCTAAAAACGGTTTACGCCTACATTCACAAATTTTGGCTTGAAATTAATTAAAATGTTGAAATACAATGGGTAAATAGTNGTGAAATTTTTTTCATTTTTTTTAGTTTTATTGGATTTAGATCTCTTAGGGTCCTTATTCAAGCCTACTCCGGGGTGTGGGATTGATTGCTCCCCGGAGCAGTAAATCCTGTCGATAGTGGCCATATGAAGGTTGAGATCCGGAATTTTCGGAGCAGTGAAGGTTGCAATAGGGAGNATTGAAGGGTCNAAGGAGGATGGAAGGGTNNAATATNGGGGGGGGGTAGCCCCAATTTAGGGCGAGGAGGGTAGGTGCAGAAATGCCTCCGAGTTATTGACAGGTTAAGGCCGGTTATTTACAGGTATGTTGAAAACTTGTAGATAACTTTCATAAATAGAATATAGATAACGACTTATTGTGTAAATAAGTGCTGGAGGATATTGTGCAGTAAGGGATGGTATAAATAAAAGGCCCNCACAATGGGATTGTGCGGGCTGAATATCTTTTGGGTTATACTTCAGTAATAAATGGATAAATAAAATAAACTTCAGAACACTATAAATTTTTGGTTGTNGTTGGTTTGTAAAATCCGAGTGTGGAATCTGAGTTTTAAAGTTTGATAGTGTGGTGCTACATGATTGTGGAAGTATAATTAAGNTGGTTAACNATTAAACAATAAATAGATAAATAAATTTGGATTTGGTGATATATCNGGGNCTTGGCTCTTGAATCACATATCCATTGCGATGGTATCGTCGAGGGATAGGGAATCNANGGCAACNGTTGTATCGGCCTGATACTCGATGCTTACATTCTCGGATGCGTCATCANTTGTCTTCTGAGAGGAGCAGGAGGATGAGGCAGCTGCCAGAACGGCGAGAAGAGCGAGTGCGGAAATGATCTTTGCCATATTGATAAATTTGTTAAGGTGTTGTGAAAAATAAAGTTGTTAATTCATAGTTGTTAAATGTATTATCCCATTCGGCTTCGATTCCGGATTTAAACTGCCATCTTGTCAGCCTTGTGGTGAGTTACACTATTCTAACGTCACGGGATTGAAATGGTTCATGAAAAAAGTGAGAAATTTTNAAAATTTTTCANNNTNNTNTGACGGCGTAATCNGTTTGNAGNTGTAAANTGANATATATCAGTGTTATATNTCTTNNGAGGATAGTATGNTATGGATATAAAAAACATCTCTTATTCTTTCAAAAGAATAAGAGATGTTTTTTTCTTATGTATGTGTCGGGGTGAAAGGATTCGAACCTTCGACCCCCTGCTCCCAAAGCAGGTGCGCTAACCGGACTGCGCTACGCCCCGAATGCCATTAGGCTTTTGCGATGCAAAGTTAATACTTTTTTTTGACTTATGCATTATAGTAATGCAAATTTTAGTACATTTTTTTATGATGTCTTTCGCGCCAACGCATTTCAGCCTGTACGATTCTNACNATATAGCCCGGTATGGAGTAGACGTCGCGGGCAATCTGGAACACCTCTTCAGGCTTCTCNGCAGTGAGCCGGGAGATTCTNGTATAATCNGANGAGGTGCTCAGACGCCTGAAATCGTCGATACGGTCTTCATCCACCCATTTTACAAGATGAGAGTAGACTGTTGCGAGCTGGATACCTTTCAATTCGGAGATATCNTCNGGTGTCATTCCGGAGTCGAAGAGAAGAAGGGTCTCCTTATATGTAGTGCCTTGCGGGAGGCTTTTCTTCATCCCCTTATGTTTGCGAATCACCTCTACGAATTTCTTACCGTATTTGGCCAGTTTGACCTCACCGACACCTATGACGCGGGAGAACTCTTCAATATCAACAGGCTGACGGTTTACCATGTCGGTGAGCGATGCATCGGAGAAAACAACGTAGGCCGGGACATTCTCCTCTCTTGATATCTCCATACGGAGCTCCTTGAGTTTCTCCATAAGCTGTTGCTCGGGGGATTTGCTGACAGTCTCCACCACTTTCTTGCCGCTCTTTCTCCTTATATTATTATAGCCTTCGAACATAGTCAGCTCTATGCGCTGTCCACCCCTCACCACTTTCATGCCGAGAGGGGTAGGGCGAAGGTGAAAATTATCGTCATAGGCAATCTCGAAAAGACCGAGCTGAATCATCTGGAGAATGTAGCTGTTCCATTCCATTGCGGAGAGGTCGCGCCCGGCTCCATAGGTCTTGATCTGGTCGTAGCCCTTCTGGATAATCTCCTGACGGGCGGATGCCCTGAGGATGTCGATTATGGTCTGCAGCCCTTCTGCGGCGTTTATCCTGATAGCCGCGCTCAATGCTTTCTGGGCAATGACAGTGCCGTCGAACTTTCTTCGCGGATTGCGGCAGTTGTCGCAGTTTCCGCAGTCGGTCACGCTTTCCTCACTGAAATAGCTCAGCAGAATACGGCGCCTGCATACGCTCGCCTCGGCATAACGCTGCATGAAATCGAGTTTCTCGCTGTTGATCTCCTGCCGTCCTGAACTGTCGACGAAATTCCGGCGCATCATGACATCAGCGAAATTGTAGAACATTATGGTCTCGGCGGGGAGGCCATCACGCCCGGCTCTTCCGATCTCCTGATAGTAGCTCTCGATGTTTCCGGGTATATTGTTATGCACCACCCATCGGATGTTGCTCTTGTCAATCCCCATNCCGAATGCGATAGTGGCACACACCACCTGAGCCTCTCCGTTGACGAAAGCTCTCTGAGCCTCCTCCCTCTCCTCGGCAGGCATTCCGGCATGATAGCATACGGCCCGGTATCCCATCTCCTTAAGGGCCTTGTACATATCCTCCGTCTTTTTGCGGCTCAGACAGTAGACAATTCCTGAATCGAGATGGTATTTCTCNATGAGGTTTTCGATTATCCTTAGACGTTGTTTCTTGCCGGGATCATCCAGCACAGTGAGGGAGATGTTGGGCCTGTCGAACGAGCCGATATAGCAGAAGGGATCCTGAAGTCCCAGCGCGGAGGCGATGTCGTTGCGGGTAAGGCGGTCGGCAGTGGCTGTAAGGGCCATCACCGGCACTCCNGGAAACATATTNTTCACCGTTTTTAGTTCGGTGTAGACGGGGCGGAAGTCATGTCCCCATTGAGATATGCAGTGAGCCTCGTCGATGGCGATGAGTGAGACCTTGATTCGCGANGCGATCANATTAAGTTCAATCATCAGACGTTCAGGCGAGATATAAATCATCTTCACTTTGCCGGATGCNGCTGCGTATAGATTCTCCTGATTTATNCTTTCGTCCTGNTTGGAGTGGATGGCCACAGCTGGTAGACCATTGGCCTGAAGTGCCTGCACCTGGTCGTTCATCAAAGCGATGAGGGGGGATACAATAATGGCACATCCCTCAAGCATCAGAGCAGGAATCTGATAGCATAGGGATTTCCCGCCCCCGGTAGGCATGAGCACGAGGGTGTCGCGTCCGGCCACGGCATTACGGATTATATCTGCCTGCCCGGGACGGAATGATGAATATCCGTAGTGTTTCTTAAGAAGGGATTCTGCAGTGGTCATCTGTCTGACATCTGAGCGAAGAGGGTTTCGGCCACAAGCCAGTCGAGCGGAGTGTCAAGGTCGACTGAACGCGAGGCATCCATCGGAGAGGGGATTATCTTACGGAAAGCCGACATTGGAGAGCGGCGNAGAGCATCTGTCGACATCACATATACCGCACCGTTGTATTCCCATACTTTGGGAGCATCCTGACGCCGGGTATATTTCCCGTCGCCTTTAGATATATGGAGAGTGCCATCCGGGGAAGTCTCAAAAGCATTGTAATAAGGGTTGGTGCGTGCCTCGCAAACACTCACCACCATATCGATGTCAGGCTTCCATAGACTNAAGGCNTTCCGTATATCCTCGGTATCACGAAGGGGGGAAGTGGGTTGCAGAAGCACCACTCGGGAGAAGGTATGCCCTCGTTGACCGAACTCGGAGAGTGCATGCATAATCACATCATATGTGGAGGCCGTGTCGGTGGCGAGAGACTCNGGGCGCATAAATGGCACTACATCTCCGCATGAAAGTGCGGCCCGGGCAATAGCGGTGTCGTCGGTAGATACAAAAACCACATCGTCGGGACCGGCACATTCCAAAGCCTGATCCACGGCACGGCAAACAAGGGGACGGCCGCAGAACGGCTTTACGTTCTTGCCCGGAATCCCTTTGCTTCCGCCACGGGCCGGAATCAGCCAAAGAGTTCCGGAGTCAGTCCTTTTCATAGAATACCGCCTCCTTGAAATAGCGTGCGAGCAGCGTTCCGGAGGCCCAGTCGTCGCAAGGGCTCAGTTTCACACCGAGGGCTTCATCTATTATATAGTCAGTGATAGGGGCTCCGGCATATATAGAGCAGATCACGCCCCCGCCTATTCTGGGATTTACCTCCATCACGAGATATCGGTCGTTGTCAAGGTCGTGCAGGAATTGCAGATTGACAGGACCCCGGAGAGAGAATTTCGTTATCACCTCGCGGGAAAGGGTTTCAAGCACTTCATTGTGGCACGTGCGTGTGCGGGTTGATTCACCCCCCATCACCTCAAGGCGTTCGCGCGGAACAGTCACGAGAATCTCACCTTCACGGCTCACATAGGCATCGACAGTATATTCCTTGCAGTGTTCGATATACTCCTGTATCAGATAGTTGTGGATATCCTGAAGATGCATCAGATCATCGATATTCCTGAAGATCTGTATTCCACGTGAAGATCCCCCTTTTCTTGGCTTGGCTATGGCCGGGAGCTGAGCCGAGAGCACACTGTATGTGCGGGGGATAGGGAGCTTCGCCTCCTTGAAGACCTTAGCNGCCTCGGCTTTGTCGAAAAGTGGTTTAGCCTCCTGGAAATCAGTGACAGGCACAAATACTTTGGGGAGCCTTGACTTCAGGATCGAGGCCACTTCTATTGAATTATTTACAATCGGGAGGATAATGTCGATGGAATACTCACGCACTACGCGTTCCAGATCGGCCACTACTTCAGGGTCNTTGAAGCGCAGACCTTCTATCACTTTTGCTTCCAGAGAGACAGGTACCTCTTCCGAGAGATCGTAGCTCACGATATTTATTTGATAGCCTATACGTTGGCCTGAGCGTTTCAGAAGCTCTGCGAGCGACACCCTGCGGGCGCCACCGAGGAGAAGAACCGTGAGTTGCTGATTTTTCATCTGTTGTATATATTGGGTTTATATTTCTTTAGATTGTCGCCGGATGTGATCCAGTCGATAGTCTTGCGCAGTCCCTCCTCCAGCGTCACCTCAGGACGCCATGACGTGAGGCGNGTGATCTTTTCATTTGATCCGAGCAGACGGAACACTTCGCTCCCCGAGGGGCGCAACCTTTCAGGATCAGTGACCCATCTCACATCTGCATCCATAAGCCGGGCGATGGTGTGGAGTGTTGTCTCCATGCTCACCTCCCTTTGAGTGGCTATATTGATCTCCTCTCCGGCAAGACCGGGACATTTGGCAATCTCAATGAATCCCCGGCAAGTGTCGGTGACATAGTTAAAGTCGCGGGTAGGGGTGAGGTCGCCCACTTTGATCTCCCTTATGCCTGAGGCGATCTGTGTGATTATCGATGGGATTATGGCACGTGCGCTCTGGCGCGGCCCGTAGGTATTGAAGGGGCGCACCACCGTAACATTCAGTCCGAAAGCGTTATGAAAACTCAGAGCGAGCGCGTCGGCTCCGATTTTCGTGGCGGAATATGGACTTTGCGGTTGTTTAGGGTGGCTTTCGTCGATAGGAACATATCGGGCTGTGCCATACACTTCGGATGTGGAGGTCACCAGCAGACGCTCCACCCCCTCCGCCAGAGCAGCCTGACAGATGTTGAGGGTCCCCTTTACATTGGTATCGACATAACTGTCGGGGGCTATGTAGCTGTATGGAATAGCGATAAGGGCAGCCAGATGGAAAACCGTGTCGGCGTCTTTCACAAACGCACGGCAGAAATTGGGGTCGCGCACATCCCCGGTCATAACTTTGAGACGGGGATTATGAATCTCCTCCAGCCAGCCCCAGTTGTTGAATGAATTATACTGCGCGAGGGCTGTTACCTCATATCCTTCGGCGAGGAGGGCCTCCGTGAGATGGCTGCCGATGAAACCGTCGGCACCTGTGACTGCTACTTTCCGCATAATTACTCTGTATCTGTGTCGTGATCGTGCTGGTAGGCTGCGAAATACTTATCGCAATCCTTCTCCATGAATGTCTGGATGTGACGTCGCTTCTTCTCTTCGAAAATCTCCGATATCTTGAAGAAGATTCCGGTCTCCTCCACCTCTCCGAATTCATGGTTGACAGCTGTGCCGAACACCTTCATGGTGGGGGAGAGCGACATATATGCGTTTACAAGAGGTGGAATATTCTTTCCGTGCTCTCTGATCGCATGGTTGAGAATCTTATAGTCCTCTTTGAAATTGGAACCGGTGAAGTTGGCCTGCACCTCAGGAGTGGAAGCCTTGGTAGGGAGCTCCTCGATAGGGGTGACGAGAGCCTCNGTGTCGGCGAAATATTTATGAAGGAATCCCAACAAGAGATCGCGGCTCTCCTCGCCATAGGCGGGATACATGGTCACTTTGCCGAAAAGATATTCGATCTGAGGGTAAATTACCGTCAGAGCTCCGAGGCCGTCCCAGAGATTGTCGAGCACATACAAAGCCTTGGAGCGCGACTTGGTGCTTTGGTAATCAATGGCCACAAAGGATCGTCCAAGCTCTAAGGTCTTGGGGAGCAACTCATTGATAAATCTGTCGGAGAAGCGGAACATATGGGAGGTAGCGATATTGGGCACTCCATTCTTGAAGCGGATATCTTCGCCGAGTATAAACCGATAGCCGCCTACGATCTCGCGGTCTTCAGGGTCCCACACCACGAGCTGCCGGCATGGAGGCTGCATGGTGTCAAATTCATCGATATCACACTCCAGTCCTGTGCCACCTCCGGCATCACGGAATGCAATCTCCCTCAAGCGTCCAATCTCCCTCATGGTGTTGGGAGCATTGAAAGCATCGACCACATACACCTCATTAAGCCCTTTGTTGGCATGGCGCAGCAGTCTGTCGGGAGTGAGTTCACTCTCAATTAATTCTCTATCGACTGGATCAATTATCTTTTCCATTATAAAAATAAAACCGGAGTGTTCGTTTATTTTTTTGCAAATTTAGTAAAAAATACGCTATGTGCAAAATATTGCCCTGAGATTGGGGGTTCTGGCGGGAAATGGGCAGAGGAACTGCAAATGGCGGTAAGCTACGGTATATAGTGTGTAAAAAGGGGATATATTATAAACTAAAATCGTTGAAATTACGTCTTAATAAAAAAGTGAAACATGAATTTCAAGAATAGACTTATGAATATTGCGATTGCAGGGGGTGTCATGTCGCTATGCTCTCTGCTCGCAACTCCGGCCTTTGCGTCGTCGAAGGATGACGGGAAGGCTCATATAGAGTTTGCCCGGACTGTGCATGATTTCGGAACAATCAAAGAGGATGGNGGGCCTGTCTCCTGCGACTTTGAGTTTGAGAACACCGGCTCCAAGAATCTTGTGATCATAGATGCGAGGGCTGAATGCGGCTGCACCCGCCCCGTGTTTCCTGAGAAGCCGGTGGCACCCGGTAAGAAATCGAAGATATCAGTCACATATCATCCTCTCGGACGTCCCGGAGGGTTTGATAAGGTAGTGACGGTGAAGACCAACGGCAAGCCGGGGAAAGTGCGTCTCCGTATAAGGGGAACTGTCATGCCGAAGGGGAAATAAGCCTTCGGATGTAAATAAACTGAATGTCAGNATGGGTAGATTTCAGCATATACTCCTTATTATGTCGACACTGACGGCTGTCAATCCTTTGNCGGCTATCGCTCAGACACCCGGAGAGGGGGGTGATAAGNCCCCGACAAGGATCGAATGGCTCTCTAAAGAATATAATTTCGGCGCATTCCGCGAGGCCGATGGTCCGGTGACCGGCAGCGTGAGGTTTGTAAATAAAGGTGATGCACCGACCTACATCAACCGCGTAAGGCCCAGTTGCGGCTGCACCGGNGCCTCCTACACGACATCCATGATAGAGCCCGGCGACACAGCTACCGTGACGTTTACATACAATCCCTTGGGTCGCCCCGGGGGATTCGATAAGACGGTAAGAGTATATGTCGGGGAGGATAACGACCTGACCAGTATACGTATCACCGGGACTGTGCTCGGTTCAGAGGCCACCATATCCACAAACTATCCTGTAGAGATTGGAGACCTTCGTCTGGAGAATACCCTTATCGCGGCAGGTGAGCTGAAGCGTGGAAGTTCACGG
This sequence comes from Bacteroides sp., assembly GCA_014801605.1. Lineage (GTDB taxonomy): Bacteria > Bacteroidota > Bacteroidia > Bacteroidales > Muribaculaceae > Lepagella. The sequence goes on along the minus strand of JAAVDU010000028.1, from coordinate 27,166 downwards.
CATCTTTTCCTTAATATATATAATCAAGGCGACCGGACTATCTCGCCGACATGGATCGAGAACTCCGAGGCTCTGCAGGTGGATCTTGCACCGGAGTCGATTTCTCCGGGGGAGGTAGGGACTTTCAGTTTTTATATACGTACCGTAGATGAGAAGCATAACGGTCCTTTTGATTACCCTGTGGAGATACGAGCCGATAAAAACAGTAAGGAGAGTGTGAAGGTAACGGTGACAGGCTCCATAGTTCCGGATAGCCGTGCGCTCCCCCTTGAGACACTTGATAAGGCTCCTCAGGCATTTTTGCTTCCCGAATATATAGATTTCGGACAGGTTGACCGAAAGAGAGATCTTAGTTTTGAATTCACCATTCTTAATGATGGCAAGACAGATCTTAAGGTGGATCGGGTTTACAGNCGAGACAAAGAGGTAATCATCAAGCGAGTACCTCAGAAAGTAAAGCCCGGCAAGAGTGCGGCTGTAAAAGGTGTGGTGAGAGCCTCCGGGCTTTCAGACGGCCCNTTCCGGCTTAAGGTAGAGGTTATCACCGACGACCCTCTTCATCCAGTGAGGACATGCAGTCTTGTCGGAATAGCTAATTAGCAGTTTAACTTAAATCCTATACAGAAATACACAATCATCGTAATATAATGGAACATCCTGAAAATGATAATAAATACAAAGGTCTGCAGGTTAATTCGGGAGTGAGCTCCCAACCTGTCACCAACCCTTACCGTACTGCCATACGCAGGCGAAAGAGGGAACTTAGCGCCGCTGATTATGTCGAGGGGATTCTAAAAGGAGACGTGAGTATTCTCGGGCGTGCAGTGACACTTGTGGAGAGCACCAATGATGCTCATCAGGCAGTGGCACAGGAGGTGATCGAGAAATGTCTTCCTTATTCCGGGAAATCACGCCGCATAGGTATAACCGGTGTGCCGGGTGCCGGAAAGTCCACATCGATCGATGTGTTCGGACTTCATGTGCTCCGTCAGGGACATCGTCTGGCAGTGCTTGCCATCGACCCGAGCAGCGAGCGAACCAAAGGGAGCATATTGGGCGACAAGACCCGAATGGAGAAACTGTCGCAGGAAAAGGATGCCTTCATACGTCCTTCCCCCTCAGCCGGCTCTCTGGGTGGAGTGGCGAGAAAGACCCGCGAGACAATCGTATTGTGTGAGGCAGCCGGTTATGACCGTATATTCGTGGAGACTGTCGGAGTAGGACAAAGCGAGACCGCCGTTCACTCCATGGTGGATTTCTTCCTTCTCATTCAGCTTGCCGGCACCGGCGATGAGCTTCAGGGGATAAAGCGCGGCATCATGGAGATGGCTGACGGAATCGTCATCAACAAATGTGACGGCGACAATGTGGAGCGGGCCAAACTTGCCGCCTCACANTTCCGCAACGCCCTGTTTCTCTTCCCNCCGTCACCGAGCAAATGGAAGCCGGAGGTGCTCACTTACAGTGGATATTATGAGCTCGGCATCGATCTGGTGTGGGATATGATCGACCGCTATTTCGATTATGTGGACAAGACCGGCTACTTCGAGCGTAAGCGCAACGAGCAGGCAAAATACTGGATGATGGAGACCATCGACGAGCAGCTTCGACAGCACTTCTACGGAGTGGCGGAGGTTAAGGCCCTTCTGGAGCAGAAGGAATTGCGGGTGCTCAATAACGAGCAATCATCGTTTACTGCCGCGAAAGATGTGCTTGACTTCTATTTCAGCCGACTCAGGGGTGAAAAATAGGAATTATGGGGAGTTGGGGGGATTAATTCGCGAAAAATTGTTAACTTTACAGCCGTTTTCCACTATTTGTGGGACGGATTTCATATGGCAAACAGATTAGTAGAGATAGTATCCACGCAGGCACGCCGCTACGGCGACAGAGAGGCCTACCGTTTTTGCTGGCGCAAGGACGGGGAGTGGCAGTCGACCTCCTGGACAGAATTCGAGGCACAGGTAAATGTGGCTTCCAAGGCTCTTGCGGCCATGGGCCTTATCGAAAAGGATGCAATTGCGATATGCTCTCCCAACACACCCCAGATCCTGATTACGGAGATCGGGGCTTTTGCCAACCGTCTGGTTGCCATCCCTATCTATTCCAGCTCTTCTCAGGAGCAATATGATTACATCGTCACCAACGGAGAGGCCAAGGTGCTGTTCGTAGGCGACAAACATCAGTATCCGCTCGCCTACAACTATTGGAAGCGTCATCCGGAGAATGTACTGAAAATCGTTGTCTTCAAGAATGATGAGCTCAAGCTGGAGGCCGACGACACCGTGACCATCTTCTGGGATGATTTCGTAAGACTCGGAATGAATGCCACTCCTGAAACAGCCGCTGAGGTGGAGCGCCGTAAAGATGCCGCCCTCCCCGAAGATATGGCTACTCTTATCTATACCTCCGGCACTACCGGTGAGCCGAAGGGTGTGGCAATCACACATGCCAATTACGATGCATGTATAGATATGCATCTAAAGCTTCTGACACAGGTGACCGACGACGACCTGTCGATGTCGTTCCTCCCTATGAGCCATATATTCGAGAAGGCCTGGACATTCTTCTGCCTCACCCGAGGTCTCAGAATCGCTGTAAACTATGATCCGCGTGTGATTCAGGATACAATCCACAATGTGCATCCCAACATAATGTGCTGTGTGCCGAGATTCTGGGAGAAGGTATATGCCGGTGTCAAGGAGAAGATCGCGGGGATGAGCAAGATGCAGAGAATGATGGTGAACCGAGCTGTAAGGGTAGGNCACAAGCGCAATCTTGATTACAGGAGACGCGGACGCAAGATCCCTTGGCTGCTTGAGAAGGAATATCAGTTCTGGAACCGAAATGTATTCCAGAAGCTCAAGGATGCTATCGGAGTGCCGAATCCCAATATGTTTCCGACAGCGGGGGCTCCACTCAGCGANAAGATCGTGGAGTTCATGATTTCGGTTGATATAGATGTCGTGATCGGGTATGGCCTTAGCGAGACCACCGCTACGGTCAGCTTCTATCCCCCGGTGAATTACGAGATAGGGACAGTGGGTATCCCCCTTCCGGGTCTGGATGTGAAGGTAGACAAGAGCGGAGAGATCCTTGTCAAGGGTCCGACAGTGACCCCCGGATATTTCAAGAATCCGAAAGCCAATGAGGAGGCTTTCACCTCCGACGGATATTTCCGTACGGGAGATGCAGGTTATTTCACCAAGAACGGAGCGCTTGTGCTCACGGAGCGTGTCAAGGATCTGTTCAAGACCTCCAACGGAAAGTATATTGCTCCACAGATGCTTGAGAGCCGTCTGGCCGAGAACAAATATATCGACGAGGTGGCAGTGATAGGCGACCAGCGTAAATATGTCACGGCGCTTGTGGTGCCCAACCTGCCGCAACTCAGGAAATGGGGAGAGAAGAAAGGTATCCCAACTGCAGATACGGAGAGCTTCGTGCGCAATCCCGAGGTTGTCAAGTTTGTGATGGGAGAGATCGATAAAGTGCAGGAGGGTCTTGCATCATATGAGAAGATCAAGAAAATCACCCTTTTGCCCAACTATTTCTCAGTAATGAACGGGGAGGTGACCAACACGATGAAGGTGCGTCGTCCCGTAGTAGCCAAACGCTATGCCAAGGAGATCGAGGCCATGTATGAGGAATGATAACGTAAAAAGAGAAAATTCAGAGAAGTTAGGATAAACGATGATAACACAGGAACAGCTGAAAGAGGTGGTGGAGCGTTGTCAGGCACTTAACCATTATCTTGATATCGACAGTAAGAAAATTGAGGTAGAGGAGGAGGAACTGCGCACACATGTGGCCGATTTCTGGGAAGACCGTGAGAAAGCGGAGGCGCAGATGCGCAAGATCAAGGAGCTTCACTTCTGGATCGATTCCTATACCGAACTTGAGAAACAGGTGGAGGAGCTGCAGCTTGCATTCGATTTCATCAAGGAGGAACTTGTGACGGAGGAGGAGGTAGATGCCCAGTATGCCAAGGTGATGGACACTCTTGAGAAACTCGAGCTCCGCAATATGCTCCGCCGCGAGGAGGACAAGCTCGGCGTTGTGCTCAAGATAAATTCCGGCGCCGGAGGCACCGAGAGTCAGGACTGGGCGCAGATGCTGATGCGTCTCTATCTGAGGTATGCGGAGAAACATGGCTACAAGACCTCCATCGCCCAGCTTTTGGAGGGTGATGATGCCGGCATCAAGTCGGTGACTATCAACATCGAGGGGGACTATGCCTACGGGTTCCTGAAGAGTGAGAACGGAGTTCACCGTCTTGTGCGTGTGAGTCCGTATAACGCTCAGGGTAAGCGTATGACATCNTTCGCCTCAGTGTTCGTGACACCTCTTGTCGACGACACGATAGAGATCAATGTGGAGCCTGCGAAGGTGTCGTGGGATACCTTCCGTTCAGGTGGAGCAGGTGGTCAGAATGTGAACAAGGTGGAATCGGGTGTGCGTCTGCGCTATCAGTACAAAGACCCTTATACCGGCGAAGAGGAGGAGATCCTTATCGAGAATACCGAGACACGCGACCAGCCCAAGAACAAGGAGAACGCAATGCGTCAGCTGAAATCGATTCTCTATGAGAAGGAGCTGAACCATCGTATGGAGGAGCAGGCGAAGATCGAGGCCGGGAAGAAGAAGATAGAGTGGGGTAGTCAGATACGCAGTTATGTATTCGACGACCGCCGTGTGAAGGACCACCGCACCAACTATCAGACCTCCGATGTCAACGGTGTGATGGATGGNGATATCGATGCCTTTATAAAGGCATATCTGATGGAATTCGCCGGTACATCCGAGCAGTGATCTTAATCTTTATAATAATATAGAAGAGGGAATCATGACCGACGTCAGTCATGATTCCCTCTTCCGGTTTTATTTACGTTCCTTTATAAGACCGTGCCTATATGCGTAGAGAAGTTCCTTGAGTTCCTCTATCTGCCCCAGAAGCTCCTTGCCCCTGTCGGTGTCCTTGACGCGGACACGCTGATAGTTGAGCTCAACGAGCCGGTTGATAGATATGATGTCGGTGCCATTCTTGACGGCCTCTTCGGCCGAAGTGAAAGGTTCATGCTGAACCAGCTCGAAGCCCCGGGAATGATATACAAGGGTATATCCGGCAATACCGGTGGTGTCGTGGTATGCCTTTGAGAAGCCTCCGTCGATCACCATCAGTTTTCCGTTAGCCTTTACCGGATTCTCACCTTTGCCCACCTTTACAGGTACATGCCCGTTGATGATGTGGCGGTGTTCCCCCTCCACGCCGAATGAATCGAGAATCTCGTCGCATATCTTCTCATTGTCGCGGAGATGATAGTAATGCCCCTTCTCCTCGTGATGTGTGGCAGGATCATCGATGAAATACCGTTCGAAAGTAGCCATCTTGCTTTTGTCGAAGAGTGGGGAGTCGGGTCCGCACCAGGCATAGAGATAATAATCGATGGCGGCTTTTCGCTCCGCCTCGGGAGTATCACTGTTGATTGCGGAGCGCATATGAAGCTCGATTTGCTGAAGTAGCTCCTCCCCTTTGTAAGGTACACCCTTAACCTTCACCTCCCGCAGCGATCCGTCGGCATTCAATGGGATGGAGGCATGGAAAAGGAGATTGGAGTTGCATACAGAGTAGAGGCTACCGTGGGAGTAGAAGATGCCTATATGCCGTTTGAGTTTGTCGCTTACAGAGAAGGAGTGGGAGATTTTATCCATAAGGAGACGTTCGTCGTCAGAGAGCTTGTATGGATCGAGAGGATCGATAGTAGGGAAGTTGGTATCCTTCAAGGGATATGTTTTCCCGTTAAGATTGATTGTGCCCGCTTTATAGTCAATCTTGTGGAGAAGCCGGCGGTCGTCCATATTCCATTCCGGATGACGTTTTATCATCTCCCCTTCAAGTTTGAACTGGATTACGGCTATGGCCTTATGCATCTTAGCTATGAGCTGACGGTTCTTGTCGGAGAGTGGTTCCTCCTTATCAGCGTTCTTTGGCATGAATATCTCACAGGCGTCATCCTTGTATGTCTCCATGGCGAATGTNGCGAGCGGCACAAGGTTGATGCCATATCCATCCTCGAGCGTAGTCATGTTGCCATAACGGAGGGATATGCGGAGCACATTGGCGATAGAGCATTCGTTACCGCAAGCGGCTCCCATCCAGAGCACGTCATGATTGCCCCACTGGATATCGAAGTCCTTGTAGGATAGGAGGGTGTCGAGCACGAGATGTGCTCCGTCGCCACGGTCGAATATATCTCCCAGAAGATGTAGCTGGTCGATACTGAGAGTCTGGATCACATTTGATATAGCGGTGATGAAGTTGGCGGCCTGGCCGGTAGAGATAATTGTCTCTATAATACGGTTGTAGTAAGGTTGCTTATTCTCTTCCGACGGAGATTCATGAAGTAGCTCCTCAATGATGTAGGCGAATTCCGGGGGGAGGCTTTTGCGCACTTTAGAGCGGGAATATTTCGACGACACAGCCTGAAGCACCTTTACAAGCTGATGGAGAGTGATCTGGTAGAAATTGTCGAGATCCTTCTCTGTAGTGCGGATAAGAGCGAGTTTCCGCTCGGGATAATATATCAGTGAGCATAGCTGGCGTATATCATCCTCGCGCAAGGTGGTAGAGAAAATCTCATTGACCTTACGTTTGATGTTGCCGGATGCATTCTTGAGAATATGACGGAACGCCTCCGACTCGCCATGTATATCGGCTATATAGTGTTCGGTCCCTTTAGGGAGGTTGAGGATTGCCTCAAGATTGATAATTTCCGTGGCAGCTGCCGATACATTGCCATAGTTTTGTGAGAGGAGCTCAAGAATCCTTCTGTCAGCCTCTATTTTTTCGGGAGTTAAGGTGGCCATATGCAAATTATTGGGTCGTTGTTGAGTTTAGGGATGCCCACAATGAGGAGAGGTGTGGGGCGGATATATCCGCATATAGATATAACACATTCATAGGTGAAAAGAGTCATTGATAACAGNGGCTAATTCAAAAAAAACATATGTCATCTAACCTTTTGTAGTAAATCGGTGTTATATAGATAAACACCGCTAAAACAAATTCAAACAAACAAACGCAACCTGAAAAACACACACACCGCTATGAAAAGAGTAGTGATTATGGGCGCCTCCTCGGGCATCGGTTACGCCGTTGCCGAGGCATTGGCCTCCCGTGGAGTCAAAGTCGGGGTTGCCGCCCGACATACAGACTCACTTGAGAAACTTCAAGAGAAGTATCCTTCCTATGTAGAATATATGGCTATTGATGTCACAGATCCCGATGCCAAGCTTCGTCTTGCAGACCTTATCGGTCGGCTTGGAGGTATGGATATATATTTCCATGTGGCCGGTATAGGATATGAGAACCTGTATCTTGATCCTGAGCGGGAGGTGGAGATCATCAATACCAATTCAGCAGGTTTTGCCCGGATGGTGTGCGCAGCCTACAGATATTTCCGCGATGAGAGAGATGGAAAGGGGCAGATAGCAGCAGTGACATCGGTGGCCGGGACCAACGGCATAGGGCGCCTGTCGGCTTACTCCGCGAGCAAGAAATTCGGACAGACCTATCTTGTGGCTTTGGAACAACTCAGCAATGCCGAGGGTAACGAGATAGCTTTCACCGATATACGTCCGGGATGGGTGAGGACACCGCTTGTAGATCCCGACCGCAAATATCCGATGGAGATGACAGTACAATATGTATTACCTCAGATAATCAAGGCCATTGTAAGGAAAAAGAGGGTAGCTGTGATCGACTGGCGATTCAATCTTCTGGTAGGGGCATGGAGATGCCTGCCCAATTGTATATGGACAAAGCTTGACATTCCGATTTCCGAACCTGACACNCCTCTACCCTCGGAGAGATCGCAGGAGATCAACGACGCCTTGGCGCCGTTATAGGAATTCACAAGATTCAGAACTTTCTAAGAGTAACGACTATATCCCCGTCACGCATTACGAGACTCTTCTTGTCAAGATGATCGATAGTGAAAGTGACGGGGTTGGTGTATATGCCGTATTGCTTCAGGCGGGCGATTGAAAGCTCCGACTTAGCGTTAGGNAAATCGATATAAAGAGTTTTCCCTTTCTCATCGTAAGTCATATTGCCGGAGGTCCATACCCCCGTGCCGTATTCGCTTATCTGGCAGGTGTGAAGAGAGAAACAATAGTAAAGGCGTTCCTTAAGCACAATCTCCGGNGCCTCCGGCACGAGCGACATTATCTGCCACTGACCGTCGAGGTCGCCGTTGATCGGTGATTTCTGGCAACCTCCCAAGCCGATGGCAAGGGTAAGGAGAAGTAATAGCGTTTGAATGGTGTTCTTCATTTTTTAGTTTTTTTTGAAAGGTTGATAAGTCCGGTTTTGCCAATGGTAATGCCGGCTCCCACACTGTGTCCAANAAGCTGTCCGCCGTCAACGCCGACAGAGAGTGANCCATACCATCCTTTGAGTCTCTTGGGACGCCATGACACTTCTGCCAGGAGGTTGAAATTATCAAGAACCTCCGGGAGNGGAAATTGATAGCTGCCCCAGTTTTTTGAATAGGAGATCAGCAGACGATATCCAATCCGGTCGGTAGGGTTGCCCGCAATGCCGAGATGATGTGCTACGATGCGGTTGTCAAGGAATTTTATGAGATGGTTGCTATTATATATAGGGGAGAGTATAAGAGGATTCCCGATACCCATCCCCCAGTGTTGCCAACCGGTATATAAAGAGTGGTTATAGTAGTTGTCGCGNCCCGACACCTGCTCCGGTTCAAGATCTGTCTTGTCATGGTTTACGGCTCCGGTCTGGTCTTTNGTATAAAGAAACTCATACACAATTTCAGATACAAATCTATTCTTGGGCAACTGAGCGTCNATTCCCCATAAGCCATCTTTCCAGCCGTATTCAAAAGTCATCTGCGACTGGTCCTCGAAGAAATGTTCGAAATACGCTTTGACACTCCAGTCGGCATCCGGCATCCATGAGAGTGCTATGGTATATTGCCCGAGCATGTTCCCTTTGATGCTTGATATNTCACCTAAAAGGACATCCTCAGTTTCTTTAGAGGGGAAAATAGCTTTCAACCAGTCTAAGAAAGTCGGTTTCATATCGACAATCTTGCCATTCTCATAAGCTTTCCCTCCGAATTGGGTGGCCATCTCTATGCCAACCTCCGCAAGGAGAGGGAACTTTTTTGTGTTGCCACCTCGGATCCATANCCCTTTGGAATGATAGAGCACATTTGTAGTNTATTTTGTGCCGGGAGCCGCCCATGATTTCTGCCAATTTGAATCGGTGAACATACCATAGGCGAAATATCCCTTCACGCTGAACCAGTCTTTCGTACCCCAGAAAGGAGCATAGTCAAAGATTCCCAATCTTATCTGAGGGATAGGNAATGCATTTCCTGAATAGAGGAGNCTACCGGAGGAGAGACGAGGGTTGTTATAGTCTCCCCACATCTCTTTGCTGCCGATAAGGGCACTCAGCGAACGATACTTTACCTCTCCATATAGCTGATGGATATTGAAAGGTATCTGCGAACGCCATGCCCCCACGAGATCGATTCCNGCACCCCACGAGAATCTTCGGGATGTATCAAGATCCTTGAATACAGCCGCNCGGACATAACCGTTGTTTTTTTCATTAGANCCGAGTCCCTGAAGATTGTTGACAAGCCAGAAAGGAGTATTTTCCCCACCGGAGAATGTNGCATGTATCTCAGCCTCATAGCGAATCGAGTCTGCCGGTTGAGCAGCCTCACCACGGGATGGCGCACAAAGGGCAATCGGCACTGCCANGGCGCAGAGCGTCGAGCGTANAAAGTTATTTGAAATGATGAGGCTCATATGCAGCTGTTTATATGTGTGAGAGAGAACAATTTCCGGAAAATAGAAGCTGATATCAAAAATACCTTAATCAAGTCTGATTTCAGAAANTGTTAAATTCTCTTAGGAATATAACGCCTAAATATGAGGAATATTCTCAATAAAAAACAGGAAACTGCGTTTTTAGATTGGATAGTTGAAGTTTGATGATTCGTGAAAAATCGTTAACTTTGCAGTCTAACCGGCAAAAATAGCCAAAAAACAGATTCATCTGGCAATTATGAACAACTGGATAACCAATGACATCGTATCATTCGCGATAGCGCTGACTCTGGCGGGAATCATCATTCCGCAGATTCTGCTTATCGCTTTCCGTAAGAAACTTTTCGACGAGGTAGATGAAAGGAAGATTCACAAGGGAGTCGTCCCGCGTCTTGGAGGGATAGCTTTCGTTCCTTCCATATTGTTTTCATTAGCCCTTGTGGTAGGGACCAATATACGCTTTGGCGGTATGGAGGTGCTCATGGAGCTTAGCGATTCCTTGATGCCGATGTTCTTTATGATATGTGCAGTGCTTCTGATGTTTCTTGTGGGCATCGCCGACGACCTTATCGGCGTGAGATATATGGCCAAGTTCATTGTACAGATTATCTCGTCGCTATTGATAGTAGCTTCCGGTCTGTATATCAACGACCTTTACGGCTTTCTCTGGATGCATGAACTGCCCGGCTGGTTTGCCTGCCTTGTGACGATGTTTGCAGTAGTGTTTGTAGTCAATGCTATAAATCTGATTGACGGCATAGATGGACTTGCCTCCGGACTCAGTACTGTTGCACTTGTGTTTTTCGCGGTGGTGCTGTATCAGGGGGGTGACTATATCTACTCGATGCTTGCAAGTGCGGCCGCCGGCACCCTTTTGCCTTTCTTCTATTATAATGTATTTGGGAATGCAGCACGGCAGAAGAAGATTTTCATGGGTGACACCGGAGCCCTCACCACAGGTATGATTATGGTGTTCTGTGCGATAGCAGTGACTCATATAGACTATTCAACCTTCTCCAATTCATATAATCCTATTGTGATGGCTCTTTCTCCGCTCATCGTGCCTTGTTTTGATGTGGTGAGGGTTTACCTGCACAGGGTAAAGAACCATCGTAACCCCTTCTTACCGGATAAGTGCCATATCCATCACAAGCTTCTGGCGCTTGGCCTCAACCAGCGAGCAGCCTTGATTGTGATCATGATGTGGTCAACTCTGTTCATAGTGGTGAATGTAGCTCTCTCCCCATATATCAATCCTACCGGTTTGATAGCGACGGATGTTGTGATATGGACGGTAGTTAACATGGTCATGACACGAATGATTGCCAGAAGAGAGAAGCTTCTGAATGTCAAACTNTACGATTAACCTTAAGATAAACCTTGCAATAAACCTTGAGATGAAAATAAGAAACACAATCAAGATATGTGGGCTGTGCATACTGCTTGGAATGTTGGCAGGATGTTCAACACCAAAGAACATCACATATTTCCAGGATCTGACAGAAGCGGCGATGCCCACATCAGCTCCAATCCAGACAAAGGTAGAGCCATTTGATAAGATGACTATAATCGTAAAAACAAAAGACGCGCAGTTAGTCAATCTGTTCAANCTGACTTTNCCGGGAGATAGGGTAAGTGACGGCTATTCCGAATATACAGTCTCATCNGCAGGAACGATCGATTTCCCGGTGTTGGGGACACTTAAGGTAGAGGGTATGACCCGGAGTGAGCTTGCCGCTTTCATCAAGGGTGAGCTTATGGGNAGGGATCTTGTAAAGGATCCNGTAGTGACAGTAGAATTCATTAATAAGGGATTCTCNGTGATGGGAGAGGTNAACNNNCCNGGNCANTTCACATTNAACAAAGANCGTATGACCATTCTTGAGGCAATCTCCATGGCGGGCGANCTTGGTATTCAGGGNCAGAGGGATAATGTTGCTATTGTGCGCCATGAAAAGGATGGTGTGCATACCTACAGAGTGGATCTGACAGACTTTGCCGAGCTGGTGAAGTCGCCGGCCTATTATATCCAGCAGGATGATGTGATCTATGTGGAACCAAACAGTGTAAAGAAGCGTCAGACAACAGTCAATGGTAACAACCTTTTATCAGCAGGATTCTGGGTGTCGGTCGCATCATTACTCACCTCAGTAGCAGTGTTGGTTTTTAAATAAGATTTAATAAAATAGGCAATGGCAGATATAGCAATAAATAAAGGTGTCGAACATAAGCAGTCGACTGTTTCGGCAAAGGAGTTCTTGAGTGCCTGCATATCCAAATGGAAATGGTTCATGGTGTCATTGGTGATATGTGTTGGCCTGGGCGTCTTCTACATTCTTCGACAGGAGCCGGTATATCAGAGATATGAGCAGATTCTAATAAAGGAACAGGAATCCGGAGGCAGTATTTCAGGCNTGTCCGGATTTTCAGCGATGGGCCTGTTTTCAAGTAGCAGCAGCGTTCAGAATGAGTTGATCTCGATCACCTCTCCGGCTATTATGTCACAGGTTGTGAAACGACTTGACTTATCTGTAAACTACACGACAAAGAATGGGCTTCGTCCCCTTACACTGTATGGAAAGACATTACCTGTCAAAATAATTTTTTCAGATCTGGATCCCCAACAGGGAGCTTCTTTAAAGTGTATCGTAAATCCGGACGGAACGTTGGAACTTAATAAATTCTCATTGATTTCGGTAGGTGGCAAACAAAAATTTGACGATAAGGTCACAATGAAACTTGGTGAAACNGCCACAACNCCGGTGGGGAAGATATCATTCGTTCCAAATATTGCTTATGAGGGAGACCCGATATCCGAACCTCTTGAATTGACTATAAGCAAGTCAGCCTTACAGTATGCCATAGAGGACTATACCTTAAAGGTAAAAGGAGATTTGGTAGATGAATTTGCCGATGTCATAGAACTTACCATAAAAGATGTAAATGTAGAAAGAGCCGTAGATGTCCTTAACGAGATTGTAAATGAATACAATCAGGACTATATCGACGACAAGAACCGAATAGCTAAAGCTACCTCNACCTTCATTGACGACCGTCTTAGAATTATNGAGATGGAATTAGGGAATGTNGATAGCGAGATAGCCAATTACAGATCGGCNACCGGAAGTGTCAATTTCTATGAGCAGGGATTGGCAATGATGGAGAAATCGACGGAATANGAAGAAAATATCGTAAGGTTGTCAACTGAACTGGAGTTGGCCAGATACATGCATAATTATCTTTCCAAAGAATCCAACAGNTTTAGTGTATTGCCGGCCAATCTTGGAATCCAAAGTGTAGAGGTGGAGTCGCAGATAGGAAAATATAATGAACTCCTATTGACCCGTAATGCCTTGGTCACTAATTCATCAGAGAACAACCCGATTGTCAAGGAGTATGATCTGCAACTTGAAGGGATGCGCAACAGTCTTGAGAAGGGACTCTCCAATCAGATAGTGCAGATACAGGCAAACCTTAAAACAGCACAGAAGGAGCAGGATAAGGCCAACTCATTGATCAAGGCTGCGCCTACNCAGTCGTTGCCCTTNCTTTCGGAGCAACGTCAACAGAANGTGAAGGAGAGTCTATATCTATTCTTGCTTGAGAAACGTGAGGAGAACGAATTAAGCCAGAAGTTCACAGCAGATAATACGCGAGTGATCACGCCTCCCACAGGCTCATTGAAGCCTGTCTCACCGAAGAAGATCTTCATACTTGCCTTTGCCTTCTTTATTGGCTTGGCCATGCCATTGGTATANTTCTATGTTAAGATTACAGGCGACACTAAGGTGCGCGCCCGCAAGGATCTTGATCATCTGAAGATGCCTTTTGCCGGAGAGATTCCTCAGGTAGGGAAGGCCCGCCTGAAGACATCGGCCAATTCCAAGAAGAAAGTCAATATCAAGGATGAGAAGGCACCTATTACAGTTGTGGAAGATGGAAAACGAGACATTGTCAACGAGGCCTTCCGAGTGATTCGAAGTAATATAGAATTCATGTCGAAGGGGAATAAAGGATGCCACATCGTCATGCTTACCTCATTCAATCCCGGTAGTGGTAAGTCCTTTATTTCGTATAACCTTGCTTTAAGCTTCGCGTTGAAACGTAAGAAGGTTCTTCTGGTTGACTGTGATTTGCGCCATGGTTCATCATCCATGTTTGTCGGACTTCCATCAAACGGTCTGACAAATTATCTTGTGGGGAATGTTTCAGATTGGGAGAAGCTGGTGGTTCCTTCACCAAACAATCCGAATCTTTCCATTCTGCCCATAGGAAAGATGCCACCCAATCCGGCAGAGTTGCTGGAGAACGGCAGGCTGGGCGACCTTTTGAAAGAGGCCTCCTCCGAATATGATTACATCTTCCTTGATTGTCCTCCGGTAAATATTGTTGTCGATACTCAGATTGTGGGTAAATATGCCGACAGTACATTGTTTGTTGTCAGAGCCGGATTGCTTGACAAACAAGCATTGCCGGAGCTCAACAGCTTCTATGATGAACAGAAATTCAACCATATGAGTCTGATACTCAATGGTACGGATCAGGAGCATAGCAGATACTATTCATATGGCAACTATAGCAGCTACGTCGACTGATGCAGATGTAATATCAGAGAGGGCTGTTATAAGTGAATTATATGTAAGGTGTCGTGAGGCTGAAACCATATCCAGACGGTTGATGATACCTTAATTGAATACAAGATTACAAAAGATAATAGAAAATGTGGCCGTTTAAATCATCTGTAAAGAGTTTGGAGAAATCCGGGCTGTTCGACGGGTTCACCGATTGTCATGCCCATATTCTGCCCGGAGTTGACGATGGTATCCGCACAATGGAGGATGCACTCCAAGTGTTGCAGACATACGAGAGGCTGGGTGTTACCAAGGTATGGCTGACGCCACACATAATGGAGGATTATCCTAATTCAACGGCAGATTTGAAAAAAAGATATGAGGAGTTGAAGAGTGCCTGGAAGGGAAAAGTTGAAATAAGACTTGCAGCGGAAAATATGCTTGACAGTCTATTCGAGGAGCGTCTTGAGGCCGGTGAACTCCTTCCTATCGGGGATGAAGGCACCCATCTTCTGGTGGAGACCTCCTATTACACCCCTCCGTTCAATATGGATGAGTTGCTTGAGAGAATTAAATCCAAAGGCTATTATCCCATACTTGCCCACCCTGAGAGATATCGTTATATGGAAGAGGCTGACTATAGAAGGCTGAAAGATATGGGAGTCCTTTTCCAGATGAACTTTATGTCGCTTGTGGAAGCTTATGGTGAGACAGCCAAGGGAAAGGCTGAGTGGCTCCTCAAGAATGGTATGATAGATTATCTCGGTAGTGATATTCATCGTCATGATGCATTTATCAAGATGATAGAGAAGTCGCCGAAAAAACGGGATAGTCTGGAGAGAATGCTACAGGTAAAGAAGACGCTTTAATAGGTAGGATAAACCAATGATCAGATATGGTAATATCTTTTGACAGAATATTGATGAGTATTTTCCTGTCGCTGACTCTTATCAGATGTGCGGAGAGCGACGAGGAAAAGTACGGCTCCTTGTCAGAGACAATTTCTGTTGACGATATTTTTGAATCTGATTCGCAATATATCGCGGTGGTAGGAGACATTCAGGAATATACTTTGAATTCTCACAAGCTTTATAATCTCATCTATACTTATTCGTGGCTCAATGTCCAGCAAAGAAGTCATAATAATATATCATGTGTGTTGCAGGTAGGTGATTTCACTGAGCATAACAATGCAAGAGAATGGGGAAACGCTGATTTTGCATTGAGATATTTGGATGAGAGGATGCTCTTTATACCTGTCACGGGCAATCATGACTATGACTGGGGGGGAGCATCCGGTCCGACAGAGATTACCGACCGAATGAGCAGTGGAATCAATCAGCTGTCGAATCTGAAAGCATTGTGTGGATCATCTGTCCAATATTATGAAGAGAATCGATTGGACAATATCATAGTGCCGATAGAGATTCAAGGAGAGGATATCAACATCATAGGGCTTGAGTTCGGACCAAGAAAAGAGGCCGTGGCTTGGGCCGACAGTATTGTACGAGCTAATCCGTATACTAAGTATATCCTGCTTACCCACGAATGGCTAACCAGCGCAGGAGAAAGGATTGCGACGGGAAGTTATGCGTCTCACCAACTACCTACATTGTCACATTCCACACCCCAGGAGATCTGGGAGCAACTTGTTTATCCTAATGACAATGTGCTGTGTGTCGTGTGTGGACATAATGGATTCTGTAAGTATCTCTTCTCAGAAAACCAAGCAGGCAGGGATGTGTGCCAGATATTGTTTAATCTCCAATATCAGGATAATGGTGGAGATGGAATGATCCAGCTTTGGGAGTTTCCACAGAACAGGAAAGTGATTAATATATCGGTTTATAATACACTCAAACGGGAATTCCATCCGGATCCTGAAACAAGAGTTCAAATTAATTATTGAAAAGATTATGCAGGCAATTATATTAGCGGCCGGAATGGGGCGTCGTTTAGGTGAATTTACAGCCGACAACACCAAATGTATGTTGGAGGTGAACGGAATACGTCTGATCGACCGGATGCTCGGTCAGTTGAACAGGCTTAATCTCTCACGCATTGTGGTGGTAATCGGGTATGAGGGTCAGAAACTCAAGAACTATATAAGTAAGCGTTATCCGGATCTCCCTATAGTTTTTGTGGAGAACAACGTCTACGACAAGACCAACAACATCTATTCCCTTTGGCTCGCACGAGGATATATGGCCGAGGAAGAGACACTCCTTCTTGAATCAGATCTGATTTTCGAGGATTCCGTACTTCAGGCCGCCCTTGACAGCAGCTACAGGGACTGTGCGCTGATTTCGAAGTATGAGACATGGATGGATGGTACGATGGTAAGGATAGACAATGACAACAACATCGTAAGTTTCATCCCCAAGAAGGCATTCAACTACAGCGATGTTCCTTATTACTATAAGACAGTCAATATCTACAAGTTCTCGAAGGAGTTCATAGTCAACCACTACCTTCCATTCCTTGAGGCTTACATCCGGGTGCTGGGGGAGAACGAGTATTATGAACAGGTGCTCCGGGTAATCACTTTGATAGACGGCGTCGGTCTAAAGGCACTTCCCATCACCGGGATGCACTGGTATGAGATAGACGACGTGCAGGACCTGCGTATAGCAGAGGCCATCTTCGCCCGTCCGGAGGAGCGTCTTGAGAAGATACAACATTCTTTCGGAGGCTACTGGAGATATCCCGGACTCCTTGACTTCTGTTATCTTGTCAATCCATATTTCCCTGGGGAGAGGATGATAGATGAGATGAAGGCCAATTTCGAACCGTTGCTCCGCGACTATCCCTCCGGAATGGGAGTGAATTCGCTTCTTGCCTCGAAGTATTTCGGTCTGCGCCATGATTATGTAGTTGTCGGTAACGGTGCAGCCGAGCTGATCAAGAGTCTGATGGGATGGCTTGAGGGTAAGGTGGGAGTTGTGTATCCGACCTTCGAGGAATATCCCAACAGACTGCCGCATGATCGGATTGTAGCGTTCACAGCCAGCAACAGTGACCTTCATTATACGGCAGATGACCTCATTGCCTATTTCTCGGAACATGAGATAGACAACCTGCTTCTTGTGAACCCTGACAACCCCTCAGGCAATTTCATCAATCGTGAGGGGCTTGATAAGCTTATAGAGTGGTCGGAAAGTAAAGGAGTGCGCCTGATTGTCGATGAGTCGTTTGTCGATTTCGCAGACACCGCAGTGGAGGCGACACTCCTACACAACGGAATACTTGAATCACATCCTACACTTTATGTGATGAAATCTATTTCCAAGAGCTACGGTGTCCCGGGTCTCAGACTCGGAATACTCGCGAGTGCCGACAGGGATCTTATCGGATACATGCGTAAGGATGTCGGCATCTGGAATATCAATTCCTTCGCCGAGTTCTATATGCAGATCTATGGCAAATACGAGAAGGATTACGAGCGTTCGTGCGATAGATTCAGGGAGGAACGTGAAATCTTCGGTTCGGAACTGTCGGAGATACCTTTCTTGCGGGTCATCCCGTCGCAGGCCAACTACTTCTTGTGTGAAATCACCGGTCGTTTCACTTCTCATGAGTTGACCATACGCTTATTGACGGAGTTCAATATATTGATAAAGGATTGTTCCTCAAAGAAAGGGTTCAAAGCGGATAAGGAGTTTATAAGGATAGCGATAAGGGACAGGAAAGACAATAATAGATTGGTGCAGGTCCTCAAATCTCTTTGAAACGACCGGTAAGATGTATAGAATGAAAACGATACAGAACATATGCATTTGTGGAGGAGGAAGTCTGGGTCTGGTATGTGCAGGAGTTTTTCTTTCAAAGGGAGTCAAGGTGAGTATATTGACGGGACATCCTGAAAACTGGAGCAAGTCCATTGAGGTATATGATCCCGATGGAAAGCTCTACTCAGGAGAACTTGTTGACATCACCTCTGAGCCAAAGGAGGTGATACCTTCAGCTGATATGATTTTCCTTACCTTGCCGGGTTACATGATAGAGAAAGCACTGCTCTCCATAAAGCCATGGTTGCGAAAGGATACTGTGATTGGTGCCGTTGTAGCGAGCACAGGTTTCTTTTTCATGGCACATGACATATTAGGAAAATCCTATCCCTTATTCGGATTCCAGCGTGTGCCGTTTATCGCGCGGTACAGGACATATGGGCAAATCGGAGATCTTCTTGGATATAAGGCTAAGTTGAATGTCGCGATAGAGAATTGTGACAGACCGGAAGATCTACGTGTTCAGTTGGAGAACCTTCTCGGCACACCGATAACTGTTCTGGATTCATTCTATGAAGTATCTCTATCCAACAGCAATCCTATACTGCACACCGGACGTTTATATCAGATGTGGAAAGACTATAAAGGAGAGGTCTGGTCGGCCCCCGTGTTGTTCTATTCGCAATGGACAGATGAGGCCTCGGAATATTTGATAAAGATGGATGGTGAGTTCCAGTCTTTGTTGAGAAAATTAGGACTTAAATCCGACAGTATACCGCCGTTGCTCGAGTATTATGAATCAAAGGATGCAGCGTCATTAACGGCGAAAATCAGGAGTATACCGGCCTTCCGTGATATAAAGGCACCGATGAAAGAAATAGAAGGAGAAGGTTGGATACCGGATTTTTCAAGTCGTTACTTCACAGAGGATTTCCCTTATGGTTTAAGATATATAAGGGACTTAGCCAGACAAGAGGGTATAGAGACACCTGCAATCGATGAGGTGTATGAATGGGGGATGAGAAAGCTGAGATGATAAGAATGATCAAAAGGTTATAGGGAAGAGCAAGATAGAAACAGAAGATATTGATTCAATATGTTACGAGCCCAAGGACATATAATGGCGGAATGTAACAGCAAGGGGGATGCTGTTATGTTGACTAAGGAGGATATTCAAGCATTGCAGAAGCATCTATTCTCAATGTACAAGGATATAGAGAGGATCTGTGATAGACATGAATTAACTGTGACATTGGCCTTTGGCAATGTCATAGGAGTGATGCGACATGGAGGCTGGATTCCGTGGGATGATGACCTTGATCTTTACATGCCCCGCAAGGATTATGATATATTTCTAAAGGAATATGTAAAGGAACTCCCCGAGAAGTATATAGTCTATTCATTGGAAAGTGCAGCGGGCCCGATAGTGAGGTTCACAAAGATAATAGACAAAACGACCGTCTTCTCCAATCCGACAGAAATGGGACCGCCACATGTAGAGGGTGTCTTCATAGATATCTTTCCACTTGATGATGTTCCTTCAAGTATGGCATTGCACAAAATCAAGAAATTTCTGTCATACGGGACAGTCTTCATCCAGAATTCAGTGATGCAGTATAAATATGCGTCGGAAGAGTATAAGAATATTTTATGTTCCACTTCTTCCGGAAAAAGACTGTTCGGTCTACGAAAAGTCGTAGGAGCATTCTGTAGCCCCATCGGATTGAAAAACTGGTTCCGTCTGCTTGATTTGATCATATCAAATAAAAGAGAGGGAGATTATGTATATTGCGGTATAAGCACGCAGAAAGGATGGAATCCGATGCCGAAGGATTATGTGTTTCCACCCCGGAAATTCAGGTTCCCGAATGGAGAGGAGGCCTATATACCGCACCAGTCGGAAAAATATCTTGCAGAGGTGTATGGAGACTGGAAGAAAATTCCGGATGATAAGGATAAATGGCATCATTACTGTAAGGATTTCCGGTTGCCAAAGGAGAGTGATCAATGCTGAGAGTAATCGCCAAGTTATATTGGCTACATCAAAATTAGTCCCGGGGTATGAAATATATGAAGTGAAGAGCCGTTTCTAATAAGGGGAAACTATCTTTTTATAATGAAGTTTCTCATAACAGAATTATATAATGGATAAGATCGCTGTCATAATGTCTACCTATAACGGGGAAACATATCTCCGGGAACAGATGGATACCATATTCAGTCAGCAAGATATCTCTTTGCATTTTGTTATACGCGATGACGGGTCGTCAGATAAAACGAAAGAAATACTCTCAGGGTATAAGAGAGAACATCCGACTATTGATCTGATCTTCGGAGAGAATGTCGGGTGTAAGAAGAGTTTCTATGAGGCAGCCCGCTATGCGTATGACAAATATTCCGATGTGGAGTATTTTGCTTTTTCCGATCAGGATGATTTCTGGTTGGAAGATAAGCTATGCACCGGCATCAAGTCACTAAAGACGCTAACGACTGATGAAACACGACCTTTGCTGTATTTTTGCCCACCTCGAATTGTTGACCAATCCTTGCGTCCTATAGGCAAAGAATGGAGCACGCACCATTATCTTAATTTTGAGGAAGCTTGTCTTGCACAAGCATGTGCCGGATGTACGATGGTGTTTAACCGTCGTGCCCTGGAGTTGTTCTTGCAAGGTAGTCCTGACAAGATGTCGATGCATGACAGCTGGCTTTATAAGACAGTATTGGCTTGTGGAGGGAGAGTGTATGAAGACACCACTCCGCATATTCTTTATCGTCAGCACAGTAGTAATGTAATTGGGACGGGCAGCTTTTTATCACGCTGGAAGAGACGTTACCATAATTTTATGGATAAAAACAGATATAGGTCGGGTCAGGTAAAAGAGATTCTACACCTATATAGAGCCTACATGTCGCCGAAAAGCCAGAAGACGGCAGAAGATCTGTCGGGCTATGGCAGTAAGGGACTGATTGGAAGAATTCGGATAGCCTCTAATCCGAGTTACCGTACGTCAAATCCTACGTATAATTTACTTTTCAAACTAGCTGTCGTATTAAATAGATACTAATCATAACCCTATGAAAGCCAAGACTGTAGTCTTTTCAAACAACTCTTTATATTTCCTTTTGCAGTTTCGATTGGGGATTATAAAGGATTTTTCCGAGAAAGGGTGGAATATCGTGATTATCATTCCGGCCTCTACTGTTGAGGAAGAATTGCTCAAGGCTCTTGATCCAAGGTGGAAGGTCTATCAGATAAATGTCAATCCCAATGATATAAATCCGTTAGGGGATGCAAAATACTTTCTTGAGCTGCTGAAGATTTTCAGGAGGGAAAAGCCGGATATCGTCTTCCAATATACTATAAAACCTAACATCTACGGGACATTGGCCTGCAAGATGTTGGGTATAAAGTGTATTTCGATGGTTGCCGGTTTAGGTTATATATTTGAGGGAAAATCCTTGAAGAAAAAGATTGGCAGGCTATTATATAAGATTGGATTAAGGCTGTCTGATCGGGTATTCGTACTAAATGTATCGAATGAGCAGACTTTGTTGAAGGGAAAATATGTCACACCGGAAAAGTTGATCCTACTCAAAGGTGGAGAGGGGGTCAATCTGAAGAAATATCCATATAAACCGATGGAGTTTAAGGATATCCGGTTCCTCATGGTAGCCCGAATACTCTTTGATAAGGGTTATAATGAATACGTTGAGGCTGCGAAGATATTGAGGTCAAAATATCCGGAAGTGGAATGTGAGCTTCTTGGTCCGCTTGCTACCGACAGTCCGATGGGAGTGCCGGAAGAGCGTGTAAGAAAGGATAATGCGGCCGGTTATATTAAATATTGCGGCACTACTCAGGATGTACCATCCTATGTGCTTCGTGACGGTGTGGTCATAGTATTGCCCAGTAAGTATCTTGAGGGATTGAACAGGTCATTGATGGAAGCCTGTGCCATGGGCCGCCCCATTATCACTACCGACAATCCGGGCTGTGTGGAAGCGGTAGATAATGGAAAGAATGGTATTTTAGTACCTGTAGGTGATTCAAGATCCCTGGCTCAAGCTATGATGGATATGATAGAGAAGCCGCGAGAGGAGAAAATAAAGATGAGTAAGGCCTCCCGGGAGCTTGCATTGAATCTATTCAACGAGGATATTGTAATAGAGAGCTATTGGCATGCCTTACAGGATATAGGCGTGAGTTGAGATAGACTGATCGGACACACCAGATCAATAAAGAAATAATACCATCCCCTGTCACTCTACAGAATATCCGGTCAGACCGTATATTATGTGGAGCGTTAATGTATATAGACTATGGTTTCCTGAAAAAGGGGGGTTACATGTTTTTCAGCCAGGGGAGGAAGTCATGTCGGTACACCTGATTACGTTCCCGGTTGTTTTCAGGATAGAATATAGAACAGTATGGGAACCATCGGTCTTTCATTGCGTAGTAGTAATAAGATTGAGATACAATGATTACAGCTACGATACCGCTTTTAATCCACATTCCGGCTCCCCGGAGGGTCAATACGTTGGCCGCTCCAACGGTAACAAACAATGTTGTATAATTCGTGAAACGCGAGAAGATGATAGGTATGGCAAACGCACCCATACAGAAGAGGATCTGAAGCAATAGCATATGCTGGAAAGGGGATTCCTG
Organism: Bacteroides sp.; assembly: GCA_014801605.1. Lineage (GTDB taxonomy): Bacteria > Bacteroidota > Bacteroidia > Bacteroidales > Muribaculaceae > Lepagella. Next base: position 4,331 of record JAAVDU010000028.1, on the reverse strand, counting down.
TTTTGAAAGCTTGTATGCGATAATCACCGCAAAAGCCGGTAGGGCGGAGCGTATCAGCTCTCCGATTCTCCAGTTCAGGTTAAGATCTTCTGCTCCATCTATATATTGTTCGACACGACCGGATACCGCAGCAATATTCAGGAGTTGGTTGAGCTGTTCCACTAAGGGAGTAATCGCGAGGAAGCATATGCATAACACCAGGAAGATGTAGTTTGGTTTCAGCCAGCTAGCAAACGGGAAGAAGAATATCACAATAGCTGAATAGTGGAACATGAGTGACAGGCAGGCCAATAGGTAATAATTCAGCCATTTTTTCTCCTGAAGATTTTTGAAGTTCAATAGGAATATTGCCACGGCAGCACTTTCACGCATTATTTCAGTATTGAAATAGAGACATTGCAGAATGAAGTAGAATACAATACCTACGAATGGATTCTTGCAACTACGATAAATGAAATAGAAAATACAAGAGTTGGTCAGAGCGGCCATTATGATCTGTACAGTCCAGAAATCGCCGTAAAGAGTCTTGCAGAGACAGCATACAAATAGAAATCCCGGCTCATATCTAATCATTTTCGCAGTGTTGTTGTAGAAAAACTGGTCGAGAGTAGGAATGAAGCGATATGTATTCATATAGTTGAGGGTGTCAACCCCTACACGGTATCTCAGACCCAGCACAAGAATAACGTAAACACATAAAGTGATAAGGAGCGATTTCCTGATAGATGGTGAAAATCTCTCGTTCAGAACCGCGCAGATCAGAGCGGCCAAAAATGCTATGATGTAAACCATATCGTATTTATATCTTAAATTTGAGGAAGGCCTTGGTTCCTGTCGATTACTTTTTTCAGTTCTTTCCCTGTGGCGATGATCCAGATTATACAGCTGATGCTTTGGGAGACCACGAGAGACCACACTACAGAAGCAGTGCTGATAAAGGCAGCTAATGCAAGAAGAGAAATTACAATCACCGACTTTACCGTTTCAAGATACAAGACTTTCCTGGTTGCTGCCAATGTCTTAAGGATATTTCGACACAACACCTGGACTGTGGTCGGAAGGATTGCGAGAGAGAGAATTTGAAAAACCCATATAGCGGGGAGCCATTTCTCACCTAATACGATGAGAATAATGGGTCGAGCGAAAAGTATAAAACCGACAGTGATTGCAATCAAGCCGATACAAAGCAGTCTGAGAATCCTGTAATAGGTAGCACGGATTTCTTCCACACTCTCATATTTCGATAACATCGGAAACACACTTTGGTCCATCAGGGAACCNATTGAACTTTGACAGAATCCCGTTATCCGTGAAGTCTGTGTGTAGTAACCGGTGAATTCAAGGGATGCTAATTTTGCGATTATGTTTGTTGAAATATTGTTGGCGATGGTGCGCACTGTATCAGATCCAAGGAGNCTNATACCGAACGAGAACTGATATTTGAAAGAGGCCTTTGAGAATGTCCATGCAGGAATGAAGCGATTGTACCCCTCCATCAGGATTACATTGGCCACCGCGAAAGCAATCTGTTGCCANACTAAAGCCCAATATCCATAGTCAAGATATGCGAGCCAGATTGCCAATCCAAGAGAAACGAGTCCTGAGATCACNTTGATGACGGCATATACCTTGAATTTCAAATCGCGGAACAGCATTATCTTCTGCACCACCCTGAATGCATGTATAATAATAGTGAGACTGATGACGCGGACTATCTCGGTGAGAGAGGTGAGATTATAGAAGTCAGCAATTAAAGGAGCGCANAGGTAAAGCACTGCATAAAGGNCGAANCTCACTACGAGGTTGTAGTAGAATAATGTGGAATAATCAGTACGGTCAACTGTCTTTTTCCTTAGGAGNGCTCCACCCATTTCAGAATCAACCATCATCTGGGAAAAAGCGATGAATATGGTGACAATCCCGATGATGGCAAAATCGTCGGGTGTAAGCATACGGGCCAATATAATGGTGGATAACAGAGTTATTCCGGAAATCCCGAACTGGGAAATCCCACTCCATATTATAGCAGTGCGGAAACGCATTTCTTGAGTTGTTNGTTTTTTTATTGGTAATGAGATCCCGGCGAAGGGAAGATATACCGATGTTACATAGTATGCAAAGTTAGTAATAAGGATTTATACTACCAAATGTAGTGGTTTAAACTTTACTTTTCCGTATTCTCAGTTGAGTTATATCTGTGAGGGGCGCTTCAACAAGGTCTTCATAAATTATCNTGGATTAAGTGGCGACATTATAATTAAATAACCGGTTGATACGTTACTTAGAAAAATACACATGATGATCAACGATTTTTTTAGAAAAGGCATTACAGCATTGTTTGTAGTTATGTCGGTTGGCATGGTGGGATGTTCAGGGTCNGACGATCCTCAGATTGAGATCCCTGACAGTCCGTCGGCCGACAAAGATTCAGGCAAGCTNATTCATACGCTGTCGTTTGTATTTCCCGATTATCCGGAGGCGGAGCAGATATGGCTTAAGGAGGATTATATAGACGCTACCTTGCGGGTGGGCTCCGAGATAGTGGATGGTTTTGATGCAGATTCCGATAAGGCAGATTCCGGTGAGGATNTAGATTACGGGGATTCCGAGGATTCTGTTGAGGAATATGAGCTTACGGTAANGGGGAGAGGTAACTCCACGTGGGGAATGCCGAAGAAGCCGATGCGCCTGAAGTTNAAGAAAAAGACAGANNTATGCGGCTTGAGGAATGCCAAGAATTTTGTTTTACTTGCCAATTATATCGATCCGAGCCATATGCGCAATGCAGTGGCTCTGTGGCTCGGCAACCGTCTCGGTGTTCCGAATACGAATCAGTTTGAGCCNTGCAATGTCTATGTGAATGANAAGTATGTCGGGTTGTTTCTGCTTACCAATAANNTAGGTATAAACTCGGGGAGCGTGGATATCGATGAGGAGAAGGGTATATTGTTTGAGCTCAGNACGGANTATGACGAGACTTACAAGTTCCGTTCCGCAAAATATAATCTTCCGGTGATGGTGAAAGATCCNGACTTCGATGATTTGGCNGATTCCAAGCAGCCCGAGGTGAGATTGGAGGAATGGCAGAAGGATTTTGAGCGTGCGGAGCGACTTGCTGCCGAAGGGAGAGCCTCAGAGGTGTTNGANATNGAGAGNGNTGTCAATTATATGCTTGTTCAGGANATCTGCGGTAATTCCGAGATTGNACANCCNAAGAGCTGGTATATGTATAAGGAGGANATNGGAGAGGATCACAAGTATATATTCGGTCCGATCTGGGACTTCGATGCNGCNTTCAACANTGTGTACATGGATGGGGTATCGTTGATCAACCNTCCGGAGAGTCCGATANNNCAAAATCCCTTGTTGAGNNANATTACAAGCNNCNAGGAATATCAAGAATTATATTCCAGACGGTTTGAGGAATTTNTCAATGTCATCTGGCCCGAGCTTTCAGAATTTATANCCGACTATAGCTTCTTGATNCGGAATGCNGCCGAGATGGATGGAGAAAGATGGAATATTTCAGAATCTATTCNGGACTGGACATATCATTATCCATCGACCGATTATAACAGGCACGTGAAGGATCTGACTNACTGGCTTGGCCGAAGAATATCATATCTTTCCAAGNAACACANCNCNACTCCNGAGTAGAAGGGGNGNGTGANAAAGNGATATAAAACAAGGGACGCTTCCGAAGAGGCGTCCCTTGTTTTATAGATTCTTCAGGGTGATCAAGCTTTGCCGTCAGAGCCAAGCACGTTGATGATTTTGTGCTTGTAGAGTTTCTCCATCTCGTCGCGAGCCGGGCCGAGATATTTGCGGGGATCGAACTCAGCGGGCTTCTCAGCGAATACCTTGCGAACAGCAGCAGTCATAGCGAGACGGCTGTCGGAGTCGATGTTGATCTTGCAAACATCCATCTTGGCAGCCTTGCGGAGCTGCTCCTCGGGGATACCGATAGCGTCGGGAAGTTTGCCACCATTCTCGTTGATGATCTTAACATACTCCTGGGGAACAGAAGATGAGCCGTGGAGCACGATGGGGAAGTCGGGGAGTTTCTCCTCAACTTTCTCAAGCACGTCGAAAGCCAATGGAGGGGGCACGAGAAGACCAGTCTTGGGGTCGCGTGTACACTGCTCGGGAGTGAACTTGTAAGCACCGTGGCTTGTGCCGATAGAGATTGCGAGGCTGTCGCAACCTGTGCGGGTAACGAAGTCGATTACCTCCTCGGGGTCTGTGTAAGTGTGGTGGTCGGAGCTAACCTCGTCCTCATCACCAGCGAGCACGCCGAGCTCACCCTCAACAGTTACGTCATACTGATGAGC
>JAAVDU010000027.1 GCA_014801605.1 Bacteroides sp. | reverse complement strand
GAGTACAATCAGAAGTATTGTACTCTTGTCGTTATGTGCTTGTGAGTTGTCAAATCAATTGTTTATTCCTCAGTTGAGCTTTCCGGCTCAGGCTTCGGGACGGTTCTTTATGAGAGCGAGTTTCTGACGAAGTTCTGCAATCTCCTCGCGGAGTTTTTCGATCTTGCGGTCGAAATCCTTCAGCATGGAGCTTCCGGCAGATGATTTCACAGTGAAGAAGCCGAGATTGTTCTGGATTGTCTTGATCTCGTTCTCGCGTGCGTCGATAGCTCTCTGGAGTTTCTCACGCTCTCTTGAGAGTGAGCCCTTGTCGCCATCCATGCGTTTCACTTCACCTTCAAACCGGCGCATCCTGTTTCTTGATTCGCGTGCGTCAAAGGCGCTGAAGAGACGCTTGAGCTCGGCACGGTAGGCAAAGTTGACAGCCTCTTTATGCTTGAAGGGGACGTGACCTGTGGCCTGCCATTTATCCTGAAGCTCGCGGATGGTGCCTATCACCTCCCTGCGCTCTGCATCTTCAGAGATAGCTTTAAGCTGCTCCACGATCTCCTGTTTGATCTTGAGATTATCGTTCTCTTCGGAACGNTGAGCTCCGAGATACTTGCGGCGTACAGCCTGGAAAGCNTCGATAGCGTCGCAGAAGCGTTTCCATACTTCGTCGGCCTGTTTGCGGCGTACAGTTCCGATAGTCTTCCATTCAGCCTGAAGGGCCTGGAGCTCCTCATAAGCCTTACGTTCCTCGGCACGCGGAAGAAGAGCCTCGGCTTTCTCACAGAGAGCCTCTTTCTTTGCAAGGTTCTCGCGGAATTCATCCTTTGTCTTCTTGAAATACTCAGCCTTTGCGGTGAAGAAGTCGTCGCANGCCTTTCTGAAACGGGTGAAGAGGGTAGAGTTGGTCTTGCGCGGAGCGAAACCGATCTCCTTATAAGCTTTNTGNATATCGATGATCTCTTTAGTCTTCGCATCCCAGTCGGCAAAAGTCTTGAGTTGGCTGAGGTCGATNGCCTCCACTTTCTCGCAGAGTACNGTCTTGGCTGTTTCGTTCTCCACCTCCTCGGCCTTGCGGTTCTGGAAGAAGTCCTGATGGCGTTTGTTGATTATCGTTGAAGCCTCCTTGAATTCATTCCAGATATTGTCGCGGAGCTCTTTTGCTACGGGNCCGATCTCGCGCCATTGGTCGTGGAGTTCCTGCAGACGGCGGAAAGCCTCCACCACATCGGTGACATCATTGAGCTCCTTAGCCTTTTCAATAAGAGCCTGCTTGAGTTCGAGGTTCTTCTTGAAGTCAAGGTCGCGGAGTTCCTTGTTCATCTTGAGATGGTCGTAGAACTGCTCTACCGTCTGGTTGTAGTTTTTCCAGAGGTCGGTGTCGGCACTTGGGGGCACTTCGCCAATNGTCTTGAACTCGGCCTGAAGTTCCTGNAATTTCGGGAAATGAGTGTTTACGTTGTCGATATCCTCGGCNATCTCCTTGAGTGAGGCGAGCACTCTCTCCTTNTCCTCGAGGTTCTTGCGNCGCTCGGCCTCTTTCTCCTCAAGGTAAGCGGCTCTGCGCTCACGGAATTCAGCGAGAAGATTCTTTATTTCGTTCTCGTAGGGATCGGGCTGTGAGGAATAAGTTTCCGGAGAGTTTCCGGCTTCGATGTGAGCCTCGAGAGCGGCTGTTGCCTCGCGGTTAAGCATCGAGTAGTAAGCTTGCTTGATGGCTGCCACCTCCTTATGTGCCTCGATGTCGCCTTCGGCGAGAATTTTTTTAAGATGCTCCACCATCTCCTCTTTGGAGAGGTATGTACGGCGCGAATTGGAGTCGGCCTCATCAGTAGCCTCGTCAGCGGCCTCGGCCAGATCGAGGGCGGGGGAGGACTGGATTTCGCAAACGTCTTCGGAAGAACCGACGTTTGACTCGATAGATTCGGTTGTGGCNACAGCCTCAACCTCCGGGGTTACGGTGGCTTCCTCCTGGGGAGTAGCCATCATGTCAAGCTCGTTCATATTAAAAAGATTAGTTTTTTTCAGATTCNATTATTTTGGCGGAGATGATACGTATATCCTCCTTCGGGCGGTCGGATGCATCGGTCTCTACTTTCTGGATCTTNTCCACTACATCCATACCCTTTATCACCTCACCATAGACGGTGTATTGTCCGTCGAGATGGGGAGTTCCCCCCTTCTCCACATAAGCCTGTTTGACTTCGGCGGGCAACTCCTCACCCTTNACATTCTCCTCGGTCTCGGCGATCAGCTTCTGNCGTAGANCCTCAAGGCCTTCCTGGTTGCCGGCCTGCTGCATTGCCTGGATGCTGTCGCGGTATTGCATGGCGAGATTCTGGAAATAGGCCTGANGCTTCTGCGATACTTTGGAGGATCCCATACTCTCAAGCTGGCGCTCGGAATATTTCTGNCCGGTGACGATGTAGAACTGTGAGCCGGAAGAGCGGCGCTCCGGATTCATGGCATCGCCGGTGCGGGCGGCGGCGAGGGCTCCATATTTATGAAAATGCTTCGGATAGTCGATTTCAGCCTCGATAGTATAGCCGGGGTCNCCAGCGCCGAGACGCTGACCCTGNGCTGCATCCTTTGAGCCGGGNTCGCCGGCCTGAACCATGAAAGAGTCTATCACACGATGGAACAGAACACCTTCATAGAATCCATCCTTCACAAGTTTCAGGAAATTGTCGCGATGCAGGGGAGTGTCGTTGAAGAGCTCCACATAGATATCGCCGAGAGTGGTCTTAAGCTCCACCACCGCATCATCGGGATTGATTTTTCTCATTTCTTCCATATTGTCGTTTGTCTGAGAAACGTTATCGTTAGCCTGAGAAGCCGCATTNAGGGGTGATGCCACGGAATAGACACCGATGGCCGCCACAACGGCGAGAAGGGCTATCAATATTTTCTTGGTCATATTCTTTATAGTAAAGATGGGGGTTNCTGAANGAATCNTCGCCGATCAGATCCCCACCGGAAAGATTCTTTTGTAGATTCTTCGGAAATTGTCGTCGGTAGCATTCAGTTCGTCGACACGCTCCTTATAGTCGGCTCCCCAGATAGCTTCGAGGAGTGAACCGATGTATCGGCGTTCACGGTCTTTTGAAATCGCACCTTCGATAAGAGGCCCAAGCCAGGGTGAAAACCGCTCNCTGTCGACAGCGGCGAGAAACCGTGCGCTGCTTGCGAGAAATTGTCCCGTGAGGTCAACCTGCGTAAGCTTCTCCACAAGCAGAGGCATATCCTCGAGACATGTGTCGCAGTTGTTGGCGATATACTCATAAGTGAGCATTCCGTCCGGGTCGTTTTCAAGATTTTTCAATATATTGTCCATTGCTCAGTTTTTTTCGTGACGCAAAAATAGGACTTTTTTTTCATACACGACCAAAAACGTTGCTGAAATTTCCATATCTCACCCTCTTTTATTAATTTTGTGGCGTGTTTACACCGCGAAAACGGCTCTCTATACCGTTGTAGAGGGATTTGCGGGNGTAGATCGAGGGATAATTCAGAAATAGAATCATAGAAAAAGAATCATTANGCTATGATAATAGTAATCGGCAGGGAATTCGGAAGTGGAGGCAGGCAGATCGGCCGTATGGTTGCAGAGCGTCTCGGCATTGCATATTACGATAAAGAGCTGCTTTCCGAGGCTGCGGGGAGACTNGGTTTCTCTCCGGAGGTTTTCGCTGCGACCGATGAGAAGCGTCCCTCTCCGTTCCGGTCACTNGTGCAGGGATTATACGGTATAGCGGATAATTTCCACACGACGTCGATGAGCGGCGAGAGGCTCTATGAGCAGCAGAGCNCTGTGATAAGGGATCTTGCAGAGAGAGGGCCGTGTGTCATAGTTGGACGAACAGCGGATTATATCATGCGCGACAATCCATGCATGGTGAGTGTATTCCTGCACGCTCCTATTGAATGGAGGGCGGAGAAGATAGTTCGCCGTGGCGACTGTATGGTTCTGGAGAAGGCTAAGGATGTGGCCCGTGGTGTCGACCGTGACCGGGAGAATTATTACAATTACTTCACCGGACAGGGTTGGGGGCGTGCCAATAACTATCATCTCACGATTGACGCTTCAAAACTGCCNGCTTCAAAAATNGCCGACATTATTGTAGANTATGCTACNGAGGTGTGCCGACGGAAAGAGGGAAGGTAGGATAAAGAAATTGGAGTGGGGCGGTCTGTCGCTTGCGCTACNGGCGTAAGAGGAAAGTCCGGGCAACACAGAGCAGCATGTTTCCTAACGGGAAGCCGACGGTGACGTCGGGGATAAGTGACAGAAAACGACCGCCGTCACCTCAAACAGGCGACGGTAAGGGTGAAAAGGCGGGGTAAGAGCCCACCGGTCTGCACGGCGACGTGTGGAGCCGCACTTCCCATGTGTTGCAAGGCCAAATATACCGGCAGTTAAGGATTGCTCGTCCATTGCCGGGGGGTAGGCTGCTAAAGCCTTCAGGCGACTGTAAGGCGTAGATAAATGACAGACACCGTCGTGAGACGGTACATAACCCGGCTTACAGTCCCACTCCATCCTTTTAGGAATCCATCCTGATCTTGCAACTGCGAGATTAGGATGGATTTTTTTTGATCCAAAAGAGGAAAAATGCCTTTCACATTGTTATCAATTCATGTAAATCCATATTCATGTAAATGTATTCCCGAATATGAAATCCACTGTAAGCCTTATGTCCCGAATAATGGGATGGTATGAATATTTCCAGACCGGAGTATGGAAAGATACCTCNNGGTCAAATAAAGTGCGCCTGATAAAAGTGGCCAATCTCTCGGTGCGTTCCTTCCTCGACCGCGATCTGCAGTCAAGGTCGATGTCGCTCACCTATTCGACGGTGCTGGCCGTAGTGCCCGCCTTCGCTCTCCTGCTTGCCATAGGCAGGGGTTTCGGTCTGCAGGATCTTCTGGAACAGCAACTCTATCAGAATTTNCCGGCNCAGAAGCAGTTTATCTCCCTCTGTCTGAAGTTTGTGGATTCCTATCTTAAAGAGGCGTCGTCAGGGCTGTTCGTCGGGGTTGGCATCCTCTTCTTGTTGTGGACCTTGATCTCACTGCTCTCATATATAGAGAGTGCGTTCAATATGATCTGGAATGTAAAACACGACAGGACGATATATCAGAAACTTACCGATTACATCGCCATCTGTCTTATGGTGCCGGTGCTGATGATATGTTCCTCCGGTGTGTCGATCTTTATGTCGGCCACGGTGCAGGATAATATACACTTCGCCTTCCTTACCCCCTTTGTCAACATACTGCTGGAGATGGCTCCTCTCTTTCTGGGCTGGATAGCGTTCTCCTTATCCTTCTTCCTCATCCCAAATACGAAGGTACAGATAAAATATGCGGCGATATCCGGGGGTATTTGTGCTGTTGTATTCCAGATCCTTCAGCTTCTGTTTGTAAACGGACAGATATATGTATCAAAATACAACGCTATCTACGGCTCGTTCGCCTTTCTGCCATTGATGCTTATCTGGCTTCAGCTCTCCTGGCTCATACTTCTTATAGGGTGTGTGCTCACGTATGCTCTGCAGAATGTATACGCCTTCAACTTCATAGGCGATCTCACGAGAATGTCGGAGAACTATGAAAGAAAAGTGACAATCATCCTCATGTCGGCGATAGTGACCCGTTTTCGCAATAATGAGACGCCGGAGACATCAGCCGAACTCAGCCGTCGTTACGATATCCCGATGCGCGTCGTGAGTCGGCTTTGTGAAGCTCTCCATGAGGCGAAACTGCTGAATTATGTGGTGCTTCCCGACGACCGCACCGGTATGGCGCCCGCCACAGAGGTGGATAAGCTGACGGTCGGTGAATTGCTGAAACGCCTTGATTCGGTAGGCGACCACAATTTTATTCCCCGTTTTTCGATTATATATAGAAAAACACTTGATAAGATCGACAAGTGGCTCGCCTCTTCCTATGATGCAATGGATGATATCCTCATAAAGGATATAGAGATAGAAGCGATCGTTCTTCCTGAAGAGAGCAAGTCGGATGTGTCGGCTGAGTCAGAGCCGGCCAATGGTTCATCGTCGGCAAAGGCTCCCCAGGATGAGAATAATCAGGAAGAGAATAAAGATGTGAAAGAAGAAAAATAATATAGAGATATGGATATAACACCAATGCTGCAGGCTGCTCGTGAAAGCGCTGCAAGGTTGAACTCACTCACCGATGCTGAGAGAGCTACAGTGATAAATGACCTTGCCGATGCGCTTGAGGAGTCTGCTCCTGAGATACTTGAGGCCAATGAGAGGGATCTTGCCCGGATGTCGAACGATGACCCCAAGTATGATCGACTTCGTCTTACGCCGGAACGGATAAGAGCTATAGCGAATGATGCAAGGAATGTTGCTAACCTTCCATCTCCTCTTGGGGAGCTTGAGCGGCGTACCCTCCCTAACGGTCTTGTCATTTCCAGACAGGCGGTGCCTTTCGGAGTCATAGGGGTGGTGTATGAGGCCCGACCCAACGTGTCGGTTGATGTATTCACACTCTGTTTCAAGGTCGGTAATGCCGTTGTGTTGAAAGGTGGCAGTGATGCCAAAGACTCCAACGAGGCGATAGTAGAGGTTATCCATAAGGTGCTTGATCGTCATGGTATAGATAAGAGTGCCGCTACACTATTGCCGGCCACTCACGAGGCGACATCTCAGCTTTTTCACGCCCGAGGGTTAGTCGACCTTCTGATACCCAGAGGTTCGCGCCGACTTATCGACAGGGTGCGTGAGGAGGCCCGTATTCCGGTGATAGAGACCGGAGCAGGTGTCTGCCACACCTACGTTGATTCTTCAGCCGACGTTGCAATGGCCTCAAAGATAGTTGTCAACGGTAAGACANGGAGGGTAAGTGTCTGCAATGCCCTTGACTGTATGCTTCTTCATCGCGACCGTCTGGNCGATCTTGCGGTAATATGCTCACCGCTGGNACAGAGCAATGTAGTGATATGGGCAGATGAGGAATCGNATAAGGCATTGGAAGGGAATTACCCGGTTGATCTGCTCCGTCATGCCTCGGAGGAACAATACGGTACGGAATTCCTTGACTACGCCATGTCGATCAAGACNGTAGGCTCGCTNGAGGAGGCCATAAATCATATCAACCGTTACGGCTCAGGACACTCAGAGGCCATAGTGACTCAGGATGATGGGAATGCTTCCCGTTTCCAAAGAGATGTGGATGCAGCTTGTGTATATGTGAANGCNCCCACCTCCTTTACCGACGGAGCTCAGTTCGGTCTGGGGGCGGAGATAGGAATCTCTACCCAAAAACTACATGCACGCGGCCCAATGGCCTTGCGGGAGATCACGACATATAAGTGGCTCATACGGGGGAATGGCCAGACACGTCCTTAACGATAGAATAAGATATTAAAAAACCGAATTTTCCTGAAACTCTCATAGATGGAGGCTTGGAAAATTCGGTTTTTTTATATAATTTTGCGCTTAAAACTTTTAACGGAGGGGCTGACTGAGCGGCAGTCCGTCCAAATTCTTCAGAGGTGACGGTCGAAAAGGCCGTTATACTGATGATGAAAGTAATGGTTTGTAAATAAAAACAACTACTATATCGTATGAAGATGAGGCGTGTTTTCCTATCACTTTTTATGGCCTGTTCGCTCCTGGCTTCAGCCTTGACCGACCAGCAGGTGATAGACTACATCAAGCAGCAGACAGCTGCGGGAAAAACTAACCAGCAGATAGGTAAGGAGCTGATGGCTCAGGGAGTGACTCCGGAGCAGGCTCAGCGTATCAAGGCACAGATTGAATCTCAGGGGCAGGCCGAACAGGCTGTGACCACGCAGGGGCTCGGTGCCGCTCGTCAGGAGCGGCGGCATGATGCCTCCAGCGATCTTGCCGCCGATGCTATGATCGACATCGACCGCGCGGTCGATGAGGGAACCGACGGCAATGTATCGGCCCGTCAGATCTACGGCCACAAGGTGTTCAACTCCCGGTCGCTTACATTTGAGCCGAGCGACAATCTTGCTACCCCCCAGAACTACCGTCTCGGGCCCGGCGACGAGGTAATAATCGATATTTGGGGCACTTCGGAGGATCACCTCCGTCAGACCATCTCTCCCGAGGGTAGCATCATGATAGCTCAGATCGGTCCGGTCTATCTGAACGGTATGACGATCAACGACGCCAACAAGCATATCAAGAGCGCCTTCTCCCGTAAATATGCCGGTATGGATGATGCTGAGACCGATATTCAGGTTACTCTGGGTCAGGTGCGCACCATTCAAGTTGATATTCTCGGTGAGGTTGCCACTCCGGGCACATTCAGAATGTCGCCTTTCTCATCAGTGTTCCACGCGCTTTACCGTGCCGGAGGTATCAATGATATAGGTACACTCCGTAATATCCAGGTGCTTCGCAACGGCAAGAAGATAGCCGGCGTGGATATCTATGATTATCTTTTCAACGGTAAGACCGACGGAAACATCCGTCTTCAGGAGGGTGATGTTATTATCGTTCCCCCTTATGAGCAGCTTGTAAGCATCGACGGCAACGTGAAGCGACCGATGTATTATGAGATCAAGCCTAACGAGACTATCAATACCATTCTCGAATACGCCGGTGGCTATACAGCCGATGCCTACGACGGGATGGTTCGTCTCGCTCGCCAGTCGGGAACTGAGAATGAGCTCTTCAATATCGAGAGAGGTGAGTTCTCCTCCTATCGTCTTCAGGACGGTGATGTGATCACCGTGGGCACAATCCTTGACCGTTATGCCAACAGGGTAGAGCTGAAGGGTGCTGTCTATCGTCCCGGACTCTTCGCCATCGGCAAAGATGTCAATACAGTCTCGGAACTTGTACGCAAGGCCGACGGTCTTACCGACGACGCCTATACCGAACGCGTTCTTCTATATCGCGAGGGTCCCAACCTTGAGCTTGAGGTTCAGGCACTCGATCTTGCAGAGATCATGAATGGTACTGCAGCTGATGTCCCCCTCAAGCGCAACGACGTGCTTGTGATCTCCAGCATCCATGAGCTTGAGGAGCGTGGTGCTCTCACCATCTCAGGTCAGGTGGCCCGTCCCGGTTCATTCCCTTATGCAGAGAACACTACTCTTGAGGACCTTATTTTCCAGGCCGGTGGTCTGCTTCAGGGTGCCTCTACAGCGCGTGTGGATGTGTCACGCCGAATTGTCGACCCCACTTCCACCACTCCTACCCAGCAGCTTTCAAAGATCTACACCCTCTCTATCGAGAATGGCCTTGCCGTAGGTGAAGGGAAAGGATTCATTCTTAAACCCTACGATAATGTAGTGGTGAGAAGCAGCCCGGGTTACAGTGCCCAGCAGACAGTAAGTGTCGGCGGTGAGGTGCTTTTTTCAGGTAATTACGTGCTTCAGAAGAGAAATGAGAGAATCTCTGATATAGTACGCCGTTCAGGAGGTGTGCTTAAGGATGCATATATAAAGGGGGCGCATCTCAGCCGCCGTCTTACAGAGGATGAGTTCGCGGCCCGTAAAGAGGCTTTGCGTCTTGCCATGACCAACAGTGCGGCAGGTGTGGGCGACTCTATCGCCATCAGCCGTATCGACGTCTCCAGCTCCTATAATGTAGGTATCGACCTTGAGAAGGCACTCCGTTATCCCGGCACACACTACGACCTTGTGCTCCAGCCTGGCGATGCCCTCTTCATTCCCGAGCAGCAGAGTACTGTCAAGATCTCGGGTGATGTTATGTTCCCCAACGCCGTTGTGTATGAGCCGGGCAAGAAACTCAAGTATTATATCGATCAGGCCGGTGGGTATGGCCAGCAGGCTCGTAAGGGTAAGGCGTTTATCGTATACCTCAACGGAACTGTGGCCAGAGCGAAACGCAATACACCGATAGAACCGGGTTGCCAGATAATCGTGCCTTCGAAGCCAAGCACAGCGGGAACTGACTGGACGAAGATCCTTGCCTTGGCTACGAGCTTCTCTTCTGTGGCCACTATGGCTGCGACAATTACTAACATATTTAAATGATGTAAGAGAATGGCACAGGAAGATATCAACAACATGAATGATGGCGAGGAGAAGGAGATAGATCTTCTCGAACTTGCCACAACCTTGTGGAAGCAACGCAAGAAACTTATAATATGGAGTGTCTGCGGTGCTGTGCTTGGCCTGATCATTGCATTCAGTATTCCACGTGAATATGCTACCTCCGTGAAGCTTGCTCCGGAGTTGAACGACAATAAAGCGGCCGCCGGCGGTCTGGGCGCACTTGCCTCTATGGCCGGTATCTCGGCTGGCAGTTCCGGCGGCACCGATGCCGTCTATCCTATGCTCTATCCGGATGTCGTGAGCTCCGTACCGTTCCTAACCGGCTTGTTCGATGTTGAGGTAGTCACAAAGGAGGATGGCCAGAAGATGACCGTACAGCAGTTCATGGAGGAGGAGACCACCGGTCCGTGGTGGGGTGCCATAATGGGTATTCCCGGCAAGATCATCGGTCTTTTCAAGTCGGAGGAGGAGGTGCCTGCCGATCATAAGCTCGACAACTTCCAGCTCACTATGGATGAGAGCAAGCTCGTAGAAGCACTTTCAAAGAGAGTGACAGCCTCAGTAGATGCAAAGACCTCTGTGGTGACGATAGATGTCCTGATGCAGGATCCTCTGGTATCGGCTATCCTTGCCGATACAGTGGTAAGCCGTCTGCAGGACTATATTACCGCCTACCGTACCAATAAGGCACGCAAGGATCTTGCATATGCGGAGAAGCTTAATCAGGAGGCAAAAGATAACTATTATGCCGCTCAGCAGCGTTTCGCCGATTATCTCGACCGTAACCAGGGGCTTGCCTTCCGTTCGGCGCAGACCATCCGCGATCGCCTTGAGAATGAGGCAGCTCTCGCCTTCAATCTTTACAATCAGACCGCACAGCAAGTGCAGAAAGCTCAGGCTAAGGTACAGGAGAATACTCCCGTCTATGCAGTAGTGACACCTCCTACCGTACCTGTTAAACCTGCCAGTCCGCGCAAGGCGCTGATTCTTATTGGTTTTACATTCCTTGCTTTCGCGGCCTGCGCGGCATGGATACTCTTCGTTCAGCCCTTCCNCCAGCAGCATAAGGAGAAACAGAAGGCTTTGGAGAGCGAGCGGCCGAAACTGGAAAACCATAGCGACAGCGTGTGACGCAAAAAACTCAGTAAATGATAATGAAACAACCCCTTCTCTCACTCATAGTCCTTACAGCCCTCCCTGTTTTCGCACAAAACAGGGAGGCGGACGTTTTATCCCCTTTGTCATTTTTGGTTGAGAGTGTAGCTCAACCTTCATCGGCGAACGATGCTGTTGTAAGAACAGGATCCTCTGCAGATGATGATTTCACTGCACTGGTTGGAGTCTTGAGCTCTGCCAACACCGCTAATAGCTCGACGCTTTCAGCCATCGATGCCTTGACAGCAGTGACANCTGCGAATGCCTCCACTACCGTCGCAAACACCGGGAGTGCGCTTGATTTCATTTTAAGCGACAGCCGGAATGTAGCTGACAGAGGTATAGCCTCCGGATTAGGAGTCCTGTCGTCGATAACCGGAGCATACTCCACAAATAATTTTTATAGCACAGGAGTATGGCTTTCGCCTACAGGCACCATGTCGGGGAGCAGGGGATATTACGCATCGCCTGAATGGGGGCGTATCACTTCAGGGTTCGGCTATCGCTCACGTTTCAAGAGAATGCACAAGGGTATTGATATCGCCATGGCAGTCGGCGACACTGTCCGTGTGGTAAAGGATGGAGTCATCGACAAAGTGGCTTATGAGGCCAGAGGCTACGGCCATTATGTGGTGGTGAGGCATGATGACGGGATGGAGACAAGATATGCACATCTCAGCCAGTCGCTTGTAGTAGCCGGGCAACGTGTGATGGCTGATGAGCCGATAGCTTTGAGCGGTAATTCCGGCAATTCTACAGGGCCGCATCTTCATTTCGAGACCCGTTACAACGGTGGAGCAGTTGATCCCACAACGGTTTTTGATTTCGGCAACAATGGATCAGGTAGCTTTGGAAGCGGTTATGACATGTCGGTAGGNGGAAGTTATTATGATAATGCATATGCCAAGACTTATAACACCTATGTTCAGGATCATTCCTCGCCGATGGAGATNGCCACAGGTCTGAACGCCANGAAAAGAAGTCTGACAGAGAAACGCACCTATATAGTGAGAGAGGGTGATACACTGCAGAAGATAGCTGAGCGGGCAGGGATAAGCCTTATGCGCCTTTGTCAGCTGAACGGTATCATTGACAATGATATGCCGGCTATCGGAACTATGCTCAGGCTCCGCTGATTTCTGCATATTTCGAATAACTGATTACGAAAATAAATTCCAGACAAAGAGGGCATCGATTCCGATGCCCTCTTTGTCTGGAATTTATTTTCAGGATTTTAAACGGTGTGTCTCATCGAAGGAGACGGGGGGCTTGGAAAAATAGGCCGAGATTTATACCGAAATTCCAGTTATGGGAGGGTGAGCTGAGATAGTTGGCATACAGGGAGAGACTTGCGAAGGGGAAATTATAGACGGCGGCAACCTCTCCAATAAACTGCGGTTTGCGGAACCAGCCGTCGTAGCGGGTGGTCTCGTCGGGACCCTCCTTAATGCCACGCACAGGACTGTAGAAATAGAAGTCGCCACGGAGTTGCGCGTTCCGGATAGGGGTCCACACAGGCATCGCACCGATTGCAGCATAATTGTCGCTACGGAAAGCCACATTGAAATAGTTGCGGGTAGATGGAGTCGGAGCGAAAGCGGCGGCATGTATCATTGTGGCCGTATAATTCTGATATAGATGTTGCAGAGTGGCGAGACCGTTGACGGTGGCTCCCATCTTGAAATTATCGTGAAGAGAGAAATAATGACGCCACAGAAGTTCAAGCGACCCTCTCAGATGATGTTCCCAATCAGTGGCCTTTATTCCGTCGCCTCTTGTGGANCCNGGNATAAACTTATTGGACTCCTGACTGATCAGGAGGTTGAGTTTCCATTCCCGTCCGGTAGAGGGATACATCTGGTCGTTAAGNGTATTAAGCTCAATTCCCGTCTTGAAGGCAGCNACTCTGTANCGGCTCTTATCCTTTTCAGCATCCGCGAGGTTTGTCTGTTTATAAGGGAAATAGTCGTCTCCCTCCCAGCCGTAGGCGATATTGGCNTAGCCCTTTGCTTCGCGCCCGATAGCGAAACACCAGTTAAGCCGGAAGAAGCCCTCTAAATCATTGATGAAGGATGGAGTGGAACTCTGATAGAACAGAAGTTCNGAATCATAGTATTTCTGNCGGGAAATCACCCCTTCAAGTTGCAGAAAAGAGGGGAGGGTTGTGCGGAGACCGAACTTGGCACTTGCCATAGCGGCATAATAGGATTGNCCNATCCATCCGCTGATGTCAACGTCCAGGCTATTGAAATTCAATGTATGATATCCCCCCGTTAAATAAAGCATGGAGTTGGTGGAGGAGGTAATCCAACCACCTACACCCACCGACCAGGGGCTTTTCACGCTTGCCTTAAGGAGGAGAGTATTGTTTCCATCCTTACCAAACTCTGCCTGCGGGAGAAGGTCGGATAGCTTACCATCTGTCACAATGCGGTAATAAGCATTCTGAACATCGGTCATGGTGATGGGATGTGGATGTTCCTTTTGGTCACCTTCGAATATGAACTTCATATATTCGGCCTGACGNGGGGAAGCACCNGTGACAGTTACGGAATCAAAAGTAATGGTAGGTGTGGCAGAGGNAAACTTGCGTCGACGTTCAGCGAGTANCTCCGGACTTTCTGAAGCATGTATACGGCTCTTGATNGAATCNACCATACTGAGACCGGTCTTNTAGCCTATGGAGTATATCTCCTTGGCGGCTCCGAAATCCAAAACTGCGAAATTGAGTACAGGCACCTGTATCTTTACCCCCTCATCAGCCGGNAGCGAATAATCATTATTCTGAATTATCATATCCTCAAGCTGNGAGTAGATATCNTTTTTGATAGGTTTGGTATCAGCCGACGACACCGAGACCCCGATNATGAAATCCGGGTGGAAATCGTTGCGCATCACGTTTACCGGGAAATTATCGTATATGCCGCCGTCGTATACCAGCACACCATCCATTTCAATCGGTTTGAAGACGAGAGGGAACGACATAGAGGCTCTCACGGCATCACCCAGAGANCCGGATTTGCATACNATCTTATGTTTATGATATATGTCGCTCGTGACGCAACGGAACGGTACGAACAGATTGTTGAAATTCTCAGAACATTGCCGGGTNTAGGGNGCGTAGAGCTCAAGGAACTCCAGATTCATGGGAATCGGATTTATAAGGGATGAGGGTATGATCTGCGATGCGATATTGTTGGCTGAATCCTTGAAGTTAATACTCACGGAGGCCCATTTCGGTGTCGGAGTCGGAGTCGTGAAATAGTATTCAAGCTTTTTATCGATAGTACCCGTGCTCCAATAGCTGAATCCTTTGGAAGTGAAGAGCTCCATCATCTGTTCGGGAGTCCACCCGCATGAATAGAGCGATCCTACGATTGCACCCATAGATGTGCCGGCTACATAATCTACAGGGATGCCGTTCTCTTCAAGAGCTTTGATTACGCCGACGTGTGCAATACCTTTGGCCCCGCCGCCGCTGAGAACAAGACCGATCTTTTCCCTTGCTGTGGCGGGCATCACTGAAGCGACTGCAAGGATTAGAGATAAGAGTGATGGAAAAGGCAATCGCAGAATAGCCGGTTGTCTGAAAGAAACTTTCACCCGTAGTGAAGTTTTTTTTGTGAAGCGGTTGAAGAGTCGCTTGAGTGTGAAGATAGCCATATGGATGCTGAATGAGTTGTGTTTTCCAAAAAAATAGATATAGTTTGTGTTATGTTAACAAACTATATCTATTTTTGGTTCCACTCAACAGCAATCAAAATTCAGGGAAAACCGGTGGCTTCATATGGCAAACATTTCACTCCTCACTCCATGAACTGCTTCAGGGCCGGAGTGTACCAGACGGTAGAATCCGCGAGAATCAGAAGGGCCTCATACTTCTGATCGGTAATCATCTTTTTCGCCATTTCACTCCCTGCGGCCATGCAGGCTGTGGCGAAAGCGTCGGCCATCATCGCTGTAGGAGCAATGACAGTAGCACTGATCACATCAGTGGCAACCGGACGGCCTGTAGCCGGCGAGATTGTATGTCCATATGTTGAGTCGCCGCTTTGACGGAAGTTGCGGTAATTCCCCGAGGTTGCAAGTCCAGCGTCCGTAATAAGAATCACAGCCTGAGAGTCATGAGAGATGGAATCCGAGAGAATCGGCCTGTCGATAGAGACTTTCCATTGTTCATTCGAGGGGGATATGCCCGCCATGGCTATCTCGCCCCCGATCTCAACGAGGTAATTAGAGACACGGTTACGTTTGAACATAGCCGCTACAGCGTCGCATCCGTATCCTTTTGCTATGGCTGAAAAATTGAAGTTGATGCGAGGGTCACGTTTTATGAGGGTATCACCCTGAAGACGGGTCTTTGTGATACCGGTGTATTTCAGGATCTCGTCGATGTGCAGGGTGTCGGCGGTAGGGAGGTGTCCCTTCCCGAATCCCCAGGCGGTGATAAGAGGGGAGATGGTTGGATCAAACGCACCTTTCGATACTCTGTTGGCGGTGCGCGATCCGTTATAGACAGTCTTGAAATGCGAGTCGATGATTATGGTGTCGGCAAGATTGACCCTTGACACGAGAGATGTGGAGTCGAATACATTGAGCGAACGGTCAACACTGTTTAATACAGCGATGATTGAGTCGCCGAGATCTTTGTCGCTCTGATATGTGATATGATATTCAGTATTCCATATCATACCCTCGGCACGCTTGAATTTTTCACCCGAGCATGAAGGGAAAGCGAGCGAAGCCGCCACGCATACTATGGGTAAAAGAAATCTGAAACTACGGAAAGTCATGTAAATATTATTTTCTCACTGCAAAGTTAGTAAAATTCAAATTTATTGCCTAATTTTGTTGGTGAAGAATATGAAGTCGGCAGTTAATTACCATATATGAGAGATCTGCGGGCTCATGAATAAAAAGCAATACGAAAACAGGATAATAATATGAAAGAGGCATATGTATTTTTTGCCGCCGGATTCGAGGAGATCGAGGCTCTGACAGCAGTTGATGTCATGCGTCGCGGCGGAATGAATGTAAAGACAGTATCAATCACAACCGCGCAGCAGGTCACCGGTGCTCACGGCGTCACAGTCAACACCGACCTTCTGTTTGCTGATACGGATTTCAGTAATGCAGAATGGCTCGTGCTGCCGGGAGGAATGCCCGGAGCGACGAATCTCTACGAGTTCGCCCCTCTTCAGGCCCTTCTCAGTAGCCACGCAGCAAAGGATAACGGTATGATAGCAGCCATATGTGCGGCTCCGGCAGTAGTTCTTGGCCAGCTTGGAATGTTGAAAGGGGTGAAAGCCACCTGTTATCCCGGATTCGAGGGGCTTCTTGAGGGAGCTGAGGTGACCGGTCAGCCAGTTGAGGCAGATGGTAAGTATGTACTTGGCAATGGTCCGGCTAACGCATTGAGATGGGCGTTGAAGATCGTTGAGGTAGCCGAGGGTGCTGATAAGTCGTCGGAAGTAGCAGCCGGGATGCTTGCCTGAATTTTTCCGGAGCTGACATATATAACCTGAGAAAGGATGTACTATACACTTGAAAGAGACGGGGAGGGGAAGGTGACAGAGAAGATGAGCCGTTTCCTCTCCTTCGCCCTCAAGGTAGAAGATTCCGAGACTGCGAAGGAATACATAAGGGAATATCAGAATGAATATCACGACGCACGCCATGTGTGCTGGGCCTACATGGTCGGGCCCGAGCGTCAGGAATGGCAGTTGAACGACAACGGAGAGCCGTCAGGGACAGCGGGGAAGCCCATTCTCGGGCAGATCAACAGTCTTGAGCTGACAGATGTCGTTGTGATCGTGGTGAGATATTTCGGGGGTATAAAGTTAGGTNCCCCCGGACTGATAGCCGCCTATCGGGAGGCCGCCCGTCTTGCNCTGGAGGATGGAGGGCGTAAGGAGATGCATGAGATGACGGAGATCACGGTAGTGTTCCCCTATGTGTCGGCCGACGGAGTGATGAAGATAGTCAAAGGTGAGGANATAGAGGTTGTGGAAAGAAGTTTCGACAACACCTGCCGACTCCGGCTCCGTTTCCGGAAGGATCATTCGGAAGAGATTATCGGAAGATTATCCGATAAATGCTCTGTTTTGCCCGACAAGGATTGACCGGGGCAGTTAAGAACGTTGACAGAGGGATAAAGGAGAGTTTAGGGGCCGTGAGGTCGTGTAATATATGGAAAAACGGGTGAAAACGACGGTTTTTACCAATGAAGTTTTTTAGATTGAAAAAAAATTCCGATATTTGCACCGCCAAACGTAGTGGGGCCCCATATCCATGTGTCAGCTCCGCATCGAATACATATTAATTAACCATAATAATAACAATTATGCCAAGCGGAAAGAAAAGAAAAGGCCACAAGATGGCTACGCACAAACGCAAGAAAAGACTGAGAAAGAATCGTCATAAGAAGAAATAAGTCTTGGTCGAGCACAAACATCATAGGGGTGAGGCCGCCAATGGTCTCGCCCATATGATTTTGTACAGAAGCTATTTCCTAAACCACGATGAAAAGCGAATTGGTAGTAGACGTCCAGCAGAAAGAGATATCGATAGCGTTGCTTGAAGACTCGAGGCTGGTGTCGCTTCAGAAAGAGAGCCGCAACATAGCGTATGCCGTGGGCGANCTCTATCTGGCGAAAGTAAANAAGATAATGCCGGGTCTTAACGCGGCGTTTCTTGATGTCGGCTATGAAAAAGATGCTTTTCTTCATTACCTCGATCTTGGGCCACAGTTCAGCACTTACAAGGCATTCCTTGAAGAGGCTATGGCCGACAAGAAGAAGATTCCCAACATCTCAAAGTTTAAGTTCGAGCCCGATATCCCGAAACAGGGCACTATCCAGAATGTAATACAGCCGGGCGATCAGCTGCTTGTTCAGATAGCAAAGGAGCCGATCTCATCAAAGGGACCCCGACTGACCACCGAGATATCCTTCACCGGTCGCTTTATGGTGTTGATGCCTTTCGGCGACAAGATCTCGATTTCGCAGAAAATCAAGAGCACGGAGGAGAAGATCCGATTAAGGCAACTTATCGGAAGTATCAAGCCAAAGGGATTCAGCGTGATAGTCCGTACAAGCGCTGAAAACAAGAGGGTTGCCGAACTGAACAACGAGCTGCGAAGCCTTGTAAGATGTTGGGAGGAATCGATCGCCAAGATGCAGCGGAGTCAGCCTCCGATGCTCATCTACGAGGAAGACAGCAGGGCAGTGAGCGTCATCCGTGATATATTCAGCCCCACATTCGAGAATATCTACGTCAACGAGACGGAGACCTTCACACAGATTCAGAATTATGTGAAGCTGATATCTCCGGATAATGAAGATATTGTAAAGCTCTACAACAAGGATGTGCCGATATTCGATCATTTCAACATCACGCGGCAGATCAAGAGCTCATTCGGCAAGACAGTCTCGTTCAAGAGTGGAGCCTATATCATTATAGAGCATACGGAAGCCCTTCATGTGATTGATGTCAACTCCGGCAACCGTAGCAAAGCAAGCGCCGATCAGGAGAGCAATGCCCTCGATGTGAATCTGAAGGCGGCCGATGAGATAGCGCGTCAGTTGCGTCTGCGAGATATGGGTGGGATTATAGTGATCGACTTCATCGACATGAACAAGCCCGAGCATCGTCAGGCTCTCTACGACCATATGCGGGAGATTATGGCCAACGACAGGGCGCGGCATAATATTCTGCCGTTGAGTAAGTTCGGTCTGATGCAGATCACCCGCCAGCGAGTTCGTCCGGCCCTTGACATCACTACGAGCGAGACGTGCCCCTCATGCTTCGGCAAGGGGGAGATACAGCCGTCGCTCTTATTTACAGATAAACTCGGAGAGAAG
Organism: Bacteroides sp.; assembly: GCA_014801605.1. Lineage (GTDB taxonomy): Bacteria > Bacteroidota > Bacteroidia > Bacteroidales > Muribaculaceae > Lepagella. The sequence goes on along the minus strand of JAAVDU010000027.1, from coordinate 5,539 downwards.
ATCGATTATCTTGTCAATATCCTTCATGTAAGGAAATTCACGATGTATGTGCATCCGTTTGTCGAGGCTTATATCAAGAAGGGTGTATTCTCCCTATATGGTAAATGGCGCAGAAAGTATGGCAGGTCAATGAAGATAATAGCCGACGAGAGTCTGGCCTATCTTCAGTATAGAGTGGTAGACGATGCCGGTAAGGAGATCGATCTCAAAGAGGAGAGCGATTTCAACAGCAATCAGTCGAAGACGCACGCCCGCCAGAAAAACACAAGTGAAGAAACAGTATCATGAACATCACCGGAGCCTCCGGAGCCCGCAGAGGGCTACCGCGACGGCCTGAACAGAAAAGAGGGGATTGACCGCCGGTCAATCCCCTCTGTGTTATTCGCCAGAGAGTAAGGCATTGAAAAAGGCCTCTTGGAAGCACAGATAATTGATTTATAAATAATACCGGGGCATAACGCTTGAATGTCATGCCCCGGTTTTATTAATGTCGATTCTTAATTAGGTTAGGCTCATCTGCCTTATTGCCATCACCTTATAGTCATCATCGGATCACGGCAATCTTGAATGTCTCGTGTGTGCCGTCTGTGTAGGTCACGTTAAGCACGTATACACCTTCCGCGAAGAGCTCGAGGCCTACTTCATGCCGGCGACCTGGGTTGCTGTCGGCGGCTACCTTACGGCCACCCATATCATAAGCCTCCACACTGAGGATATTATCTTCGGAACTTACCACAACGCTCATATTTTCTACCCTTACCACTGTGCGTTCGAGTGTGGTATTGTCAATTCCGGTNACGATACCGTTNCTNAGNTATACNGGGANANTGTAGACNGGNTTNANCTCGTCGTTNGNACNNATCNCNATNGCAGCCTCATAGGTGCCGGCTGCGATATTCTCTGTGTTGATCTCTACATTCAATTCACCTTTCTCACCTGCAGCAAGAATCATCTCGTCGATGTCAAGGCTTAGCCAGTTAAGTGCAGCGGTAGCATCTCCCGTGATGTTGCCACGGATACAGAAGTTATGATCAATGCCAAGTTCCATCATTGACCACCATGTCTCGCCACCGATGTTGCAGAGGTCTCCATAGCCTGCCACTGCCGGGATTCCGTCAACACCGATGTAGTAGCCACGGCTTTCCATCTCATCGAACTCAACACCAAACCAAAGATCCTCTCCGTTGAGACATACGGGTGAATCAAGCACCACGCGATTCCAGCTGTCGGCTACTGCATCGAAGGGCTGGGAGGCCAACAGATCGCCCGCTTTACCCTGAGCTCCCTGACCAAACACCTTAATGGTGGCCTTGGCAGGCGCCTCATTGATGTAGACATCCACACTTGATAAGGTCATACCCTTGAGCGACCCCATTACCTCAGCAGGATAATAGTGAGCGAAGATAGCTGAAGAATAGTTATCGAGAGCTACAGAAGATGCAAATCCTCCATCGTAACGAAGCACTTTCTTGATAGTCTCATCGGCCGTCGGCTCAACCACTTTGGCAACTGTTTTGCCGACAACCGGACGCTTGCCGAATTTCTCTACCGGAGCGAGATTACGGGGTTCATAAACGGTAGGCAACGAGTAATTGATCGAGAAGTCTGCATTCAGAACGGCATCTCCTGTGTTGAAGAGATCAATTGCCACCTCCTTCATGTCACCTTGGATCATATCCTCCGACACTTCTGCAAGACCTACTTCAAGGGCCGGAGCATCTGCATTACGGGTCACTATCAGACCATAATCCTCGGTTTCACCGAAGTAATAGCTTCCACATGGCTCAGGTTCGCCATAATAATCCATCACGAGACGCATACGCTTCAGGCCTTCGCTCATGCTTACACCCTCAGGGATGGAGATTTCAAGGGGCGCATTGTAGATGTAGCCTATCTCCTCTCCCTGACCGTTGAAAGTGCCATCGTTGTTCCAGTCAATCCATACGCCTACTACTGCCTCCTGCATCGGCTCGATCTCCAGAAGGAGTTTCTCTCCCGGATGAATTGATGTGGTGCAACTTGCGCTGTAGTCAGTGTAGCTACCCGCGCCGCTCTCATTATCGATCGAGCCAATCTTTACACGTGAAATCTTGATAGAGTCGTCGGGATATTCACAACCTGATTCACATACCTCACCCTCGGCACAAGTATAGGTGGTGACGGCAGCAACAGGAAGACTTACATTCTCATCTCCGGGAGTTATATTCCTAACTTCCACTACATGCTTTCCGGGTGCCGAGAGATCCACTCTCTTAAGGAAGGTATAGTTGCATGCCCCCTTTGAGGCAATGTTTACCGGCACATTCTCCACAGCCACTACCTCTCCGTCAACTAAAAGTTCAAGAGTTGCATTGTCAATATCATCTGTGCCGACGTTGATCAGTTTTACAGTCACCTTCTCATGAGTACCTGTAGCGCTGGCGGAAGGAGCACTAAGGCGGTCAACACGCAATGCTTTCTGAGCCACGGGGGAGCCGTCGCCCATCAGACTGAATATGGAGGGGAGGTTGGCGTAGTTGAGACCATAGTCCCCCATAGCGATATATGCATAGTCAATAGAGGTGTCGGCAGTGAAAACCGCAAACCAGCATGTCGGCACCTCCCCTGTGTCGGCCGCGCTGAACGACATGAAACCTGATTCGAGATGTATATCCTCACCGAGTTCGGTGCTGAATTCATATAACGGCATCTCCTCGGCACCTGATCCATATGTAAGACCAAGGTATCGCCCTACGATATCAATGTTTTTCGTATAAACACATTCTCCGGGTATCCCTTCGGGAGTCTGGCGGTAGAACGACACTTCAAATGTTATCGGTTCTGTCATGGTGTAGTTTTCCTGAACTCCACCACGGCTGTCACACCCATACCAGTTATAATCCTCGTTGTCGTAATAGTTGAAAAGACCAACCACTCTCACGGCATTCACACTGTTGTAGCAACCGTGAAATGCCTGATAGAACTTCGTAGGCATCCCGGGACGCGCCTGATCGGAACTCTGGAAACCTTGATATCCCACTTCATCGGCTACAAACGGACCGTCAAGAACCGTGTTCTCAGGGCAAGCGAAGAGTTCGTCGACCGTGACACGCATCGGGGCACGCATTGTGTAGTTATCCACGGCTACCGGACTGACACCGGCCACGGTTGCCTTACCTACATAAGGTTTTACGATTGGAGGAGCCGCCTGAAGTGTAAGGGCTCCCACCAGCGACAATGTCAAGTAAAGTTGTTTCATTTCCATTGATTGTGTGTTAGGATAAATGATTCTTGATTTTGTTGCAAAATTATCTTATTGTCATATTATATCCAAAATTACCATCACCAGATTCATGAATCTATCATTATTCACTCTTTACGTTCCCTGTTTTTATCAACTATTGACATTTTCTGATAGATTGAGGGGGTCAGTCCGGTTGCTTTTCTGAACACACTTGTAAAGGAGGATTGCGATTTGAACCCAACACTCTCTCCGATAGCCGCCACTGTATAATTGGAATACTCCTTATCGGCAAGACGTTCTGACGCGAGGCGTACTCTGTAGTCGTTGACATAGCTGCTGAAGTTCTTCCCGAAGGCCGCATTGATAGTCTGCGATACATATTTGGTGTTTGACTCCACTCTCTCGGCAAGCATGTCGAGAGAGAAATCCGGCTCGCAATATATCCTCTCCACCTCCATCATTCTCTCTATCTTTTCTGCCAGTTCACTGCGGTGCTCCTCTTTGAGATTGCTTGAACTGTATTTCCTCTCCTCCTCCTTTTTTGCAAGATTCCGGTTGATATCATACAGGCTACGGTAGCTACGTTTGAGGTTGCGGTTCTGCCATACGATAATCCATAGGAAACCTCCCACAACCAGTAACCCGATGATGACACATAAGAGCACCCTGCGCTGTTTCCTGACAAGCTCTTCGCTTGCCTCCTTCGCTTTGTGAAGAGATTCTATCTTTCCAGCCACCTTTCTTGCCTCATATTGGAACTGTACCTGTTTCACCGCATCAAACTCTCTCTCGTTGCTGAGAGAATCACGTAGATCAAGGTAACGGAAACGATATTCTTTCCCCAAGCCTGGATTGCCGTTGCGGTAATGGTAGTCGGCCATATCCGATAGCATATTCGGAAACATTCTCAATATGCCGTTGCTCTCCGCACTTTGCTCGCATGCCTTGAGATAGTGATATAATGAGTCGGTTTGCCCCAGCCTCGCATATATCTCGTACAGATGCTGCCGGGCCGAACAAAGATAACGGGCGCTTATGTCATGGCTCATTGCGTATTGTTCCGCTCTCCTGAGATAAGTGACAGCCTCATGGTCACGCCCTTCGCTGCCAAGCACCAAACCCTCTAAAAACAGATCCAGAAAGCGGGTCACGGCATTGGGCTTGTAATCTATGGCCCGTGCCTCATCAAGATAGTGTCGCGCCTCACTCGCATTCCCCACATAGGTGCTGAAGCCTGCCAGATTGAATAGAGTCCTTATCCGGAGGCCCTCCTGCATCGGTCCGCTCTGCTCAAGCGCAAGCTTATAGTAATATATCCCTTGTTCGTAATCATCGATTGAGGAGTAGACATTACCGATATTCTTATAAAACTCTCCGGCAAAACGACTTTGCATGGCAGTATCCGACTCACAGACCATTAACCCGCCCACATAATATTCCAAAGCACCCGGATAATGGCATCTGCGCATAAGTACATTTCCGGCGCCAAGATATGCCTTGAGTCGTACAGAATCAGCTGCTTCATCTGTTTCGCGTTGACATATGGCAAGATAGAGCGACAACGCACGTGCGTTATCTTTCACGGTATATGCACTGTCGGCCATTTCCAGAAGGCGATGTGTATCGGAAGAAGCGGTTTCGGCAAACAGAATGTCGGAGGATTCAGTATACTTTAACTTTGCCTCTGTACCCGCAGAAAGAAGTATTAACAATAATAAGAGAATAACTGATTTCATAATGTCAGGATTTTGAATTATGTCATTCCATTTCGGGTATAAAATTAATAAAAAGATTGCAAATCCCCAAATCTTTAAAATCCTTCCGATATGGTTTAATACAGAGGAAGTATTCAAAAAATTGTCTTATGGGTCAAAATATATAGGTAAAGTATTGGTCGCAAAGGTGAATGCTGGAAATAACCCGGAAGAAATTACCGAATTTCATCCTTGAGAATCCGGTGCGATGCTTTTGCATGTATCCAAATTTTTTATTAACTTAGGAGCCTAAAATCCACCGCAATGAAAGATAAAGTTGAAGAACTCCTAAGCAAGACGTTCATAAGCCTGCGTTCCGACTATGGCTTCAAACGTAATTTCAGTTCGCCTGAGCATGCAGAGGTCCTTATGAATTTCCTGAACGCTCTGTTTGAAGGTAAGTTGGTTGTCACGGATATTACTTTCCGTGACAAAGAGGTGCTTCCTCCTCACAGCAATGGGAAAAGGATTGTCTACGACGCTTATTGCACAACCAATACAGGACACCATTTTGTGGTGGAGATGCAGCGCAAGCAGTCCAAACTATTTGGCAAGAGGATGG
>JAAVDU010000026.1 GCA_014801605.1 Bacteroides sp. | reverse complement strand
ATACTATGGTGGTTACTGATGCAGGATCGATAAACACTTGGTCCTGAAGACTGAAGCGAGCCTGCGTGAGTTTCTTTTCGGCTGTGGTGGTATAGGTGAACACTGCCTTAGTCCCCTCGGGATTGGGCATATCGACTGTGACACCCTTCTCGGTGTCATAGTTGGTGAGCACCACTACAAGCCTCGAGTTGTCGGGGGCGATATATGCTGAGCCGAAGAAGTCCTTGGTCTCATCGAGTGAGAGGTCAACGCGCTTGTATCCCGGGCGTACGAAGAGACTGTAGTTGCCGAGTACCCATAGATTCGGGGTAGCTGTCACGGTCCCACCGCTCTTGAAATCGTCGCTGTATTCTCCCCCTACGGGAGTGGTCTTGATAAGCTCGAAACGATTCTTCTGTCCGTATCGCTCCACCGACATGGCCGTCCAGTAGCTCCAGGAGGAACAGTTGGCTACAGTTATGTCGTTATGGATCACACGGCTCATATATTGGGCGATATTGAATTCCGTTGCCTTCTCATAGGGATCGGTGTTGCTGCCGGCAGATTCGGGAAGAAGTTCGGAGGGAGCGTTGCCGAGCATCGACCATTCTGTCTGATACACCTTCAGCCCGCGTGCTGATGCGGCGGAGTTGACCTTGGCACGCACCGACCGCATCCCTGTCCAGGTCCCCTCTGTCCAGTAGCTGTGGCCGCATATCAGTTTGTCGGTATGCTTCAGGTCGCCGATATATGATTTCGACGAGGGGTTGTAGAATGCCTCGATCGCATTCGAGCGGTCGGAGGCGTTCCCTTCATATAGATCGGTCCAGCTTGCCGCTTCCGCAAGGAGAATGCGAGTGTCGAGGTCGCGGTCGGTGAGCGATTTGTCAAGTTCCTTTGCCAGCTTCGCTATCTGTTCGTTTTTCCATCCGGAGCCCTCCTGCGAGGCCATTCCGCTCTCCTCGACTCCCCAGTTGAACTGAGGCTCGTTGACCGGAGAGATATGCGAGATGTTGTAGCCGGCCTCTTTGAAGTGCTTCGCCACTTCGGCCATATATTCCGCATAGGATGTGTAGGAGTCATCCTTCAGGTTGGAGTCGGCCCCTGAGCCTGAATAAGCCATACCGTTGACGGTGTACTGCACAAGGGGGGAGTTGCTGAAGAGCACGAAGCTCTCGCAGCCCATGTTCTTGGCCTGCTCCATGAAGTAGCGTTGTCCCACACAGTTGTTCCAGTTGTAGGCACCGTTCCAGAAGTAGCTTTCGGCACGGTTGTTGGCGGCGATGTTTGAGTCGTCGCCCTGTTGGGCGGAGCCCCCTCCGAGATTCACCCTCCACATCGAGAGTCCGATGCCGTTGGGAGAGCCGTCGGCCGAAATATTCTGAGAGAAAAGGAGTGTGGCAATATCGAAACGGTTGGAGGTCCAGTACTGTCCGATCTGGTTTGGGAGCCAGCAGTCGGAAGCAGCGAATCCCTCCATCTCCTGATAGGTCTTTGAAGTGTTTACGGCCACTTTCCGGCTCAGAAGCTGGAAGGCCGGAGAGGGGGAGGTTACATCATCGTCCTCCCCGAAAGAGGGTCCCGAGGGGGTGTCCGACCCTACGGGATGCTTAGTGGAGACTCCATGAGGTTCGTCGCTGCAAGCTGCAGTCGAGATGGCTGCGAGAGTGCAGAGAGCTATATAAGAGAGTTTCATAATCTTAATCGACTTTTTAGGTATTTATCAATTCCAACCGGGGTTCTGGGTTATCACACCGTTGGAGTGTTCGATCTCATAGTTGGGGATAGGGTACAGGAGGTCACGGTCTTCTCGGAAATTTATACCCTTGTTGCTGGGCTCCACCTGATTCCATTTCTCATACATATCGGCGTTGTCGCCCATATTGTATTTAACGAAGGAACCGTTGGGCCCCATTATATTGCACATCATCTTCTTGCCGTCGGGTCCGTCCCAGCGTCGGAGGTCGTAGAGGCGGCATTGCTCATGAGCGAGCTCAAGACGTCGTTCGGCGCGGATCGCGTCGCGCAGAGCCGTGCCTGTGCTGTTGACGTCAGGAAGATTCACGCGGCGGCGCACTTCGTTGAGTCCCCACTGAGCCTGCGAGTTGTCGCCGGTCTCTACGCAAGCCTCGGCATACATCAGGAGCACATCGGCATATCGCAGGATGCGGTGGTTGAGAGGAATCTTGTCGGTATTGTAGATTTCGGGACGGTCTTCGAGGGGCACGAAATACTTACGTATTATACGAGCCGACTTGTGCTGCTTCGGATCGATGAGATATCCGTTGTAGTAATCGGAAGAGGTCCATCCGAATTTTTCAATGTAGTCCTGATACATGGCGTCGCTCACCTTACATACCTGTGAGTTGTTGTTGACGAACTTCTGGAACTGATTCTCTCCGGCAATCTCGCGACACATGGTCTTGATTATTGTCCAGCGGAGACGTTCCGTGTCGCCGGCNGCGATGAAAGCGTTCTCCAGGTCGGAGGTAGGCTGTCCCCACGACCATCCGTCGCCGATTCCGTTGCGGCATCCTGTCACCACCGTGAGCGATCCTCCGAGATTATAGGTGTCGCCNCCATACATCTGTTGTGTCTCNAAGAGGCTTTCCTCACTGTTGTTGTGCTTCACGCTCCATACGTCGCCGAAGTTATTGAGCAGATGGTATTCATTGGAATCTATGATTTTTTTGAGGGTCTCCTTTGCNTCACTCCATTTGGCACGATAGANCTGCACCTTTCCGAGGATTCCGAGGGCCGCNCCCTTTGTGGCGCGTCCTATTTCCGAAGATGCCTGCCGGCTGCGTTCCGGAAGATCGGCTGCCGCGAGTTTAAGCTCGTTCTCCACGAAGTCGTAGACCTCATCCTGNGACGANCGCGCCACACCCACTCCTGTGCTCCCNTAGACGGTCATCAGGGGTACTCCGCCGAAATTACGCACGAGGTCGAAATAGAAGAAGGCTCTGAGGAAGCGGATCTCTGCAAGGCGCAGTTTCTTGAGTTCCTCGTCGATCGGGGCATCCGGNATNCTCTCGAGTCCGAGGTTNCAGGTGGCGATTCCGTTGTAGCGGGCTCTCCAGAAATTCTGGATCTCACCGTTGNTGTATCCGGTNGNCTGGAAGTGNGTCACCTGCTGGTAGGAGTCGGTCTGAGTGGTGTTGCCGTCCCANAGATCGTCGGTTGTCATGTCGGANATCAGCCACATGTTGTAGACCTCCCACCAGCTACCCCCTTTGGCGAGCTGGAAGTAGCAACCGCCTACGTATGATTCCACCTCTTCNGGNGTGGAGAAATAAGTGTCGAGGTTCTCGGTGCCTCGCGGTTCTTCGGTAAGGAAATCGTTGCACGACGAGAGACATGCCATTCCCGCCAGCGCAGCCAGACCATATATGAACTTTTTCATTATGTTGATTCAGGTTGAAGTTAATGATGAAGTATCCTTTGGGTGTGATGGATCAGAATTTGAAATCCACTCCGAAGAGGAAAGTCTTGGGGGTAGGGTATTTCGCATTTCCGATACCTTTCTCAAGCACACCGCCGTCGTAGAAGGGGCGCTCGGGNTCCATTCCGGAATACTTTGTGAAGGTGAATAGATTCTGAGTTGAGAAATAGAGGCGGAGCTTATAGTCGCCGAGCCATTTCTCCGGCAGCGTGTAGCCGAGGGTGAGCAGCTTGCAGCGGAAATAGCTGCCGTCTTCCACGAAGAAATCGGATACGCGGGTATAGTTCTGGTTGAGGTCGTTGTACGACAGACGCGGGATATCGTTGCTTGTCCCCTCTCCGTGCCAGGCCTTCTGNAGGGTGCCGCGGTACACGTTCTGNCCCCCACCTCCGGAGTAGCGTCTCTTCTCNAGGTTGAATACATCGTTGCCGAATGTGCCGTAGAAGTTGGCGAGAAGGTCCCAGCCCTTCCAGTTGAGNCCGAGATTGAACCCGAGCATGAGNTCGGGGTATGGATTTCCGATATAGCTCTTGTCGTTGGCGTCGAGCACACCGTTATGNTCAAGNTCGACAAAGCGGATATCGCCGGGTTGCGCGTCGGGCTGAAGCAGGTTGCCATGTTCGTCGGTGTGAGCCTTCACCTCCTCCCAGTTCTGGAAGAGGCCGTCGGTGGTGTATCCGTAGAAACGTGATATCGGCTGTCCATCCTCATTACGGATAATGCTCTCGGTGAGACCTCCGCCGGTGAGCACCGGTCCGAAGCCTGTGAGTTTCATGGCCTTGTTTNTCACGCTTGAGAGNTGCACCCCTACATTATAGCTGAATTCCCCGGCCTTGTCGCGCCATTCGAGCGATAGCTCCCATCCCTGGGCCCTCATGCCTCCGATATTCTGCATCACGGCGGCGTTCCAAGCGGGGTTGCCTGATATGAGTATGCCGTCTGCNTTATAGAGCATGTCGTGGCTCTCCTTGCGGAAGAGGTCGAAAGTGAGGTTAAGTCTGTTCTGCAGGAATGTGGCGTCGATGCCGAAATCATAGTCCTCCACNGTCTCCCAGCGAAGGAAAGGATTGCCCATCTGTCCGACTATTGAGGAGGGGAATCTCTCCTGCGGATTACCGAATACATAGTTCAGGCTGTTGTCAATCGTGGAGAGGAAAAGNCCGGGGTCGATCGCCTGGTTGCCCACCTTACCCCATCCGAGACGNATCTTCGCGTTTTCAAGCCATCCACGGGTGCTCTCCATGAAATGCTCCTCCGANAGGCGCCATGCCAGCGACACGGAGGGGAANGTAGCCCACTTGTTGCCGGTGGGGAAACGGGAGCTTCCGTCGCGACGNATNGANGCTGTGAGGTAATAACGNCTGTCGAAATTATACATCACTCGNNCAAGGATAGATGCGAGGGTCTGGTATTCNGTANTTCCGCTTGCAAACTGGTCGCCCGTGCCGGCGCTCACCTGATGNAGCAGATCGCTGTTGCCCGGTATATCCTGACGGGCGGCGTTAGCCCAGTAATATGCGTATCGTTCAGCNGTGAAGCCGAGCATTGCCGTGAGATTGTGCTTCTCGGCGAAGGTGTCCATATAAGTGGCGGTATTGGTCCAGCTCCAGTTGATCTGGTCCTTGTAGTTACGGTTCTCCTTGTTTTTGGCATTCTGCTCGAGAGCGTCGATATGGAAAGCACATTCATAAGAATCGTCGCGTTCATACCAGATATTGCCGCCAAACTGTGTGCGCACCGTGAGCTGGCGTATAGGCTGGATCTGGATATAGGGATTGGCAAGAAGCTGGAATTTGGTGCTGTGGTCGTTCATTCGTGCCACAGATGCCACGGGGTTCCATTCCTGGTTGTTGTAAGAGCGCTGGAAATCGTTCATGGGGTTGGCCGGATCCCATTCATCTTCCGGACGATATACCGGGGTTGTGGGGTCCATGCCCATGGCGGCTGAGAAGAGTTCGGGTGAGTTCTCCCAGCTTTCGAGGTTAGGAGCGAGGTCGAGGCCGGCCTTCAGCCAGTCGGTGAAGTTATACTCGGTGTTGAGGCGCACGTTGATCTTATCCCAATAGCCTGCATCAAACTGCGAATGATTGTTGAAATATCCTACGGAGAGGCCGTATACGTATTTGTCGTTGCCGCCGCGCACACTGAGAGAATAGTTCTGCACGAGGGCGGTCTTGTTTACCACGAGCTTCCACCAGTCAGTGCTGTCTACCTCACCGTAGTCTACATAAGGTGAGTTCCAGGGAGCCACACGTCCGTCGTTCTCATATCGTGCGTAGAACACCTTCTCATATTCATCAGCCCAGGCGATGCTCGGCTTGGGGATATATTGCCAGCCGACAGAGGCGGAGAAGTCCACCTGAGTCTTTCCGGCCTTACCCTTCTTAGTGGTGATGATGATCACACCGTTTGAAGCGCGCGTACCGTATATTGCGGAGGCAGAAGCATCCTTGAGCACCTCCATACTCTCGATGTCGTTGCTGTTAAGGAAGTTGATGTTGTCGGTGTTTAGAGGCACTCCATCCACTACATATAGCGGGGCGGTGCCGTTTACGGATGAGATGCCGCGGATGATCACCTGCGGATTTGTGCCCGGGCCACCACCCGACACCACCTGCACACCGGGAATCTTTCCCTGGATTGCATCCATAGCGTTTCCGGCCACCATCTCGTTGATCTCCGATCCCTTAATGGTCGATATGGAGGAAGTGAGGTCGCTCTTCTTGGCCACACCATATCCCACCACCACGAGTTCATCAAGAGAGGTTGAGGTCTCGGCGAGCTCCACGTCCACAACGCTTTGGCCTTTCACCGGGACAGAGAGCTCCTGATAGCCCACATAGTTGAATATAAGGGTAGCCTTGGCATCGACATTGTTCAAGGTGTAGTTACCGTCGATGTCTGTAGCCGTCCCCTGGTTTGTGCCTTGCACTCTGACAGTGGCTCCGATCAGTGGTTCTCCGTCAGTTTTTGAATTGACCGTTCCCCTCACAGTCAGGGTCTGAGCCATAGCGCTCAGCCCTAACAGAGTGAGGATAAAGGTCATGAAGTATTTTTTCATGATAATCCTTGGTTAGAAAAACTTGGGTTATATTTAAATGGAAAAACTTGATTATTTCTGAGGCACGAGTCGCGCCCTCTCGGTGTGGGCATCGAAGATGAGCTTGAAAGTTCCCCCTTGCTCAATCCCTTTGAGATCCACCCAGTTGTCCGGTACGAAAGTCTTACGGTAGTCCTCGCTTCCCTGCCATTGGCCAAGATCGACAGCCCCGTTGTATTTCCATTCGAAATAGTCGGCGTTGCCGGTATAGTGCGGGTTGTCGGGATGCACGTTTCCGTAATAGAGGAACTTGCCGGGATCGGCGGAGTCGTCCACACGCCAGGCCGCAAGGTTCCACCATCCGTCGGAATGGTAGTTGTGTATTATGAATCTCAGGTCGGATCCTTTGGAGATCTGCCAGTCCTCATAGATATATATATGAGGGTTCTTGGCATCCTGCTCCATTTTCAACACGGTTTGTTTGGGGTTATCAGTCATCGGACCGAAATAGAATTCCTGCCACCAGGCATCGGTGTCCCATCCGCCCCACCATGTGTTGAGGTCATCCTGCCCGTAGTGCATGTGCATCACCGGGTCGATAGCCTCATCTACGGAATAGGATGTGTAGGAGAAAGTCCTGTTGTAGGTATCGAAATCCAACAGGTAATATTTCCCGGCCTCATTGAGCTTTATGCGGTTTACCTCTTCAGGATTGTCGCCGAGCACATTTGGATTCTCCTTCGAGGGAGCGAAGCAGAGGGGGCCGAAAGAGCCCTTCTGTCCGAGCAGACACACCTCGGTTCCGGCCGTCTCGTTGAAGTATCGTATTCTGTACTTGTAAGGGCCCACATGGTCGCAGAGCACCGGCACTCCGAAGATATCGGTATTCAGTTCCGACTCCTCTTTCACATCGCAGAGCCACATCTTCTCCAGGTCGGGGAGTTGCTGCACCTTCACCAGAGAGGTGAACGAAACGGAATGAGCGGCTTCATTGGCCTCGCGGTCGTAGGCCGTCACTGTAGCGCGGAGGTTGGCGGCTTTGTTGGGGAGCACGAGTTTCTCGGCGAAGTCGAATTTGCCGGTGCCGTTCCCTTCTATATGCCGTGGGAATCCGTCGATTGATTTCGCACCCTCCTCGCCGTCGGTGACGTCCACGAGGTCGATGTCGACATAATCCACCACTCTGTTGTCGGCCACACTGAAGGCGAGATTGTATATAGTCTCATTCTTTATGATCACGATGATCTCCTCGTCGGGGCTCGTGGTGAAGTAGGGTGGTGTCCAGTCGGCGTCGAGAGTGAGCCGGAGATTCTTCGTCTCCTTCCGGTTGCCGATATCGGTCACCGTGATCTCGATATTGAAGTCGTCCCCTTTCTGGTCAGGCTCGATCTTGAAATTGTAGTCGAGGTCATACTCCGTGAGGGGTTCTCCGTAAATGTCGATGATGTTGATGCGCTTGTTGAGGTCGATGTCATGGCATACAAGGTCGATTGTGGAGATACCGTCGGCATCGGTCACCTTTCCGGCTATCTTGATAGATAGGCCCGCCTCCGTGCGCTCATGTTCAGATGCGAGGATGAGGGATGGTGATCCGCCGTCTACATCATTCCATTTGTCATTATCGCCGCAGGAAGAGAGAGCGGCGAGCACCGACAGGCAGAGGCCTGTCGAGCGAAACATTGAGAATAGTTTCATGCGTGATTGATATTATAGGTTTTTTAGGTTTTACAGATTTTGAAGGTGGAGGAGGAGGGTGGAGCGGGCGACACAAAATTACATAAAACGCTATAGATGTAGAGATGTTATTCGGTCATAGATGGTATACAAATCTTTCAGAGCCGAATTTTGAGGGGTTTGGATATGGGAGTTAATGGAAAAATGGTATAATTTTGTGTAAACAGACCCCATAAAATTCCATGACAGATTATTCCATGAAACGCATACTGATCGCCATCTTGCTGATGTTGCCGTTTACCGCGGGCAGTGTGGCTCCCGAATACAGCGTGAGCCATCTCGGAGTGGAACGTGGTTTGAGCAACAACCATATCGTGAGTATCGCTCAGGATAAGCAAGGCTTCATCTGGATAGCCACGGATGAAGGCCTCAACCGTTTCGACGGCCATACATTCAAGACATACTTCAAGGAGGAGGATCCCTCTTCCGGAGGTCTTACGGGCAATGAGCTCAATGCGGTGCTCGACGATCCCCGCCGTCCCATAATATGGATCGCCACACAGCGGGCAGGCCTCAACGGGTATGATTACGAATCTGACACTTTCATATCCTATCGTCACAAGGAGGGTGAGTCCACAAGTCTTGTCACCGACGATGTCACAGCTTTGACTGCAGCTTCCGACGGCGGGATATGGGTGGCCACATTCTGGGGCGGGATAGATCATTTNGACCCCGACAGCGGCATCTTCACCCATTACAATTCCGAGACTGTTGCCGGTCTTCCCGGCGCCCCCGTATGGAGTGTCGCCGACGGCAACGACGGCTTCCTGTATGTGGGGCATGAGCATGCCGGCTTCTCCATAATCGATCTTGACCGCATGACGGCACACAACTTCATGCCGGAACCGGGAAATCCCCGCTCCCTCCCCTCAGGAAATATCCACACGGTCTATCGTGATTCCGTCAATAATATATGGCTTGGGTCGGGGTCGGGGCCCGTNCTCTTCAATCAGGATGACTCCACCTTCACCTCCCTGAGCGATATGCACCCNTCACTTGACCATCCTGTGGTCGACATACGCCAGTTCGGCGGCAATCAGCTTTGGATGGCCATGGAGAGTGGGGGAGTGGCCGTGATCGACCTTACCGACAGCATCTACACGATGCCCGATAAACTGGCTCCCCGCATCGTCAACTCGATGGGGATGAATCCCGTGCATGGCGATGCCTATCTGTCGAGTCCCTCCGTGAGATGTCTCTTCGAGGACAACTATCANAATGTATGGGCCGGAAGCTGGGGCGGCGGATTGAATCTCATCAGTATGTCGCCCCCCGCATTCCGCAACTATGCCACCATACCGGCCTCAAGAGAGGGTGAGGTGTTCTCCACCAACAGCGTGCTGACGGTGCTTCCCGATGGGAGGCGCCATCTCTGGATAGGGCGCGATGGAGGGGGGCTGACAATGCTCGACGACAGCCGTAAGCCCGTGACATATACCCGTGAAGGGGGGAATCTCCCCGGCGATGTGGTGCAGGCCTCCTACCGCGACCGCAACGGCGATCTTTGGTTCGGTTTTTTCCAGGCCGGTGCCGGCCGGTTCAATCCGCTCACAAAGCGCATAGAGCAGATCTTCCCTTCGGGTAAGNAGCCGGATGTGCGCGACATCACCGGCGACTCCAAGGGTAATATAATACTGGGCACGTCGGAGGGAGTNTATGTCTATGATCCCTCCACCCATAGCCTCAAGGGGCCTCGCCGTATAGGTAATAATCTTATAAGAAAGGTTTTCGCTCTCGACAACGGAGGCTATCTTATAGGCACTTTCGGCTCCGGNCTCCTGCTGACCGACTCTGCGTTTCATCGGCTGCGGGTGATGGATATTTTCTCCGGNTTGCCCTCCAACACCGTCAACGATATCTTCCGCAGTCGCGACGGCACCATGTGGGTTGCTACCGGAGAGGGGTTGCTGAGATTTGACGANTTCAGCAACCATCCCGACAGCTACACGGTNCTCAACAGGGCCAAAGGTCTCGGCAACAGTCATGTGCAGGCCGTGACCCAGGACCGCAGCGGCAATATNTGGGTCTCCACCAATGGAGGTATAAGCTGTGTGCAGGGCGACAGCATCACCAATTATTCCTACCGCGACCGTGTGCCACTCGGCAACTTCTTGGGTAGGAGTGTGGCCTCCGATCCCCAGGGCAACCTGTATTTCGGAGGTATCAGCGGGCTATGNATGTTCAATCCCCGTAAGGTGCTTGAGGAGGTCACACCCCCCGAGGCCGTTATAGTCGAGCTCTCCGTGCTGAGCCGCAACGGCTCCCCGTCGGCATCTCCGCGCGAGATGTCGGTGAGGGGTAAGGAAAAGATACAGCTCAATGCCGGCGACAACAGTTTCGACCTTAGCTTCACCACCCGCAACATGGCATTGGCCGGGGAAGTGGAATATGCCTGGCAACTTGAGGGATTTGACAACCGCTGGACTGTGGTGAGCGAAGGTAACAGGGTGTCGTTTCGCGATCTTCCGGCCGGCTCCTANACNTTCCATGTCAAGACACGCCTGAGAAACCAGGCATGGGGTGAGCCCACTTCGTTGAAGATCGTGATCCGTCCCCCCTTCTGGTTGTCGTGGTGGGCATGGAGCCTGTATGTGGTGATTGCTCTGGCCATAGTGGGAGGGTTGCTCTATCTCTATCAGAAGCGGGTAAGGGCTGAGGCCCTCCTCCGTGCCGAGAAGGAACGGAGCCATCAGGAGAAGGAACTCAACGATGAGCGACTGCGGTTTTATACCAACATCACTCATGAACTCCGCACCCCGCTCACCCTGATAGTCGGGCCTATAGATGATCTCGCACGTGATAAGTCGCTNCCTGAGCGGGAGCGCAAGAACCTTGAGATGGTCAACCGCAACACCCGTAGNTTGCTCGATCTCGTGAACCGCATACTTGAGTTCCGTAAGACCGAGACCCAGAACCGTCGTCTTTGTGTCCGCCGGGGCAACCTCGCAGCCGTGGTCTATGAAGTGGCCCTGAAGTATAAGGAACTCAACCGCCGCAGTGAGGTGGTGGTGAGCATAGATGTCGAGCCGTCGGAGATTCAGGCTCTCTTCGATAAGGAGGTTGTCACGGTAGTGATCGATAATCTGATGTCGAACGCTATGAAATACACCCCCTCCGGNCAGGTGTCGGTGAAGTGCCGGGCCGAAGCCGGGGAAGTCCGCATCACCGTGTCCGACACCGGTGTGGGCATCGCTCCGCAGGCTCTCGACCATATCTTCGAGCGTTATTATCAGGAGCGCGGCAGCCATCAGGCCGCCGGCACCGGCATCGGTCTTGCGCTGGTGAAGAATCTGGTCACACTCCATCATGGGAGTGTGAGCGTCACAAGTGAAGTAGGGGAGGGCACCGAGTTTGTGGTCACTTTCCCCTTGTCGGATTCATATCCCGAAGCCCTGCACACCGAGGAGGTGACTGAGGCCGGTAATGCCGTGGGCGAACCNACCCCGCAACCGGATTCCGAAACGAAGCCGATGGTGCTTGTGGTGGAAGACAACGCCGATATCCGCGACTATATACGTCAGTCGTTCACCGATCTCTATGATATACGCTGTGCCGGAGATGGCCGGGAGGGCCTTGAGATGGCTCAGGAGCTGATTCCCGCCATTATCGTGAGCGACGTGATGATGCCCGTGATGGATGGTGTGGAGATGACACGCCGGCTGAAGGGGGATCTCCGCACGAGCCATATCCCGGTGATTCTTCTTACTGCCAAGGAGAGCGAGAGCGACCGTGCCGAGGGCTACAAGAGCGGCGCCGACAGCTATCTCACGAAGCCCTTCAGCTCCTCCCTGCTGCAGAGCCGCATCAACAATCTTCTCCTCCAGCGCCTTAAGCTCACGTCACATTTCAGTTCGCGTCCCGCTCCGGCCATAGAGGAGGGCGACAACAGCATAGAGGCGAAGCGCGAGAAACTCAAGCACAGCCTGAGTGAGGTAGACCGCGAATTTGTGGATAAGCTCACACGCACCATCACCGACAATCTCCCCGGAGAGAATGTTGATGTCAATTTCGTGAGCGACGCCATGTGCATGAGCACCTCCACCCTCTATCGAAAGGTGAAGGCCATCACCGGCATCTCCCCCAATGAGTATATACGCAAGACCAAGATGCAGCTTGCCGAACGCTACATGCTTGAGGGGAACTGCACCCTGGCGGAGATCTCCTTCAAGATAGGTATAAACAGTGTGCCCTATTTCCGTCAATGCTTCAAGGAGGAGTTCGGTATGACGCCGAGCGACTACCTTAAACGCATCTCCTCGCCGGAGGGTGGGGAGCAGGATAAGAATGGTGAATAGAAGTGAAGGTGGTGCTGAATTGAAAAAATATTTAAAATATAGATATGAATCCCGGATTATTGGCAGTAATCCGGGCTTTTTTTGTTAACTTTGCGGCCATGGCAAAAAAAGTTGAATTCGGCAGCCGCATAGGGCTTATAGCCGCCACCGTTGGAAGCGCGGTAGGTCTTGGAAACATATGGCGTTTCCCGGCCGAAGCCCAGGCCAATGGAGGAGCTGCCTTCCTGATATTGTATATAATCTGTGTGGCGGTGCTCGGCATCCCCGTAATGCTCGGCGAGTTCGCCCTTGGACGAGGCACCGGCAGCGATGCCATAGGAGCTTTCCGCAAGCTTGCCCCCGGGAAGAAATGGTGGCTCACCGGCTCCCTGGCCATCCTCGCCTCCTATCTTATCCTCTCCTTTTATATGGTGGTCGCGGGCTGGACGCTGGAATATTTCTGGCAGTCGGTGACGGGCAATCTCTATGCCCCGGTGGCCGAGGCTGCAGGATCGTCCGACCCTGAGTCGGTCTCCTTCAATGTGCATATGTCCGACTATATCACCGGGAGCTGGCGTCCGCTTGTGGTGACGTATATAATGATCCTCCTTAACCTCGCCATCCTTCTGAAGGGTGTGCAGAAAGGTATCGAGAAGATGAGCAATGTCATGATGCCGTTGCTATTCCTCCTCCTTATAGGGTTTGCGTGTGTGGCCATGACCTTCCCCAACGCTTATGAGGGGCTCGCTTTCTTCCTGAGTCCCGATTTCTCCAAGATCACAGCCTCCACTTTGGTCAACGCCCTTGGTCAGGCCTTCTTCTCACTGTCGCTCGGCATGGGTATCCTGATCACCTACTCCTCCTATTTCCCAAAAGACACCAAGCTTGTGTCCACCTCCATCACGGTGGTCGGTCTTGATGTGCTTGTAGCGGTGCTTATGGGCTTTGTGATCTTCCCGGCAGTTATGTCGTTCGGCCTCGACGGGGAGTCGCTGGAGGGTGCCACCCTTGTGTTTGTCACATTGCCGAAGGTCTTCGCCCGTATGCCGCTCACTCAGTTCTGGTCGGCGCTCTTCTTCCTTCTGCTGATGGTAGCGGCGCTCACCTCCACCATCTCCCTTGCGGAAGTTACGATTGCCTATATTCAGAAACGCTTCAACGCAGGGAGGGTCAAGGCCTGTCTTTGGGTAATGCTCCCTCTTACAGTGTTGAGCACACTCTGCTCCCTCTCTCAGGGAGTTCTTTCCGATTTCAAGATTTTCGGGATGAATATATTCGAATTCCTTGATAACACCTCCACCAACCTGATGCTTCCGGTGTCGGCAATCCTGACCTGCATCTTCCTGGGATGGGTATTGCCGAAATCCTATTTCGAGAAGGAGCTGAGCAATCACGGCAAACTTGTGGTTAAGGTGTTTCCGGCATTATTCTTTATAATAAGATACGTGGCACCGATCCTCATAGCGATGATTTTGCTTGCGAAACTGCTCTGACGCCTCAGCCGCACGATAAAAAAGAGAGTGGAAAACCCCTTTTGCGAAGGTTTTCCACTCTCTTTTTCTGTAAAAATCCGGGGAGTAAACAATAAACTGACCTGTTTTGTTCATGTGTTTAACAATGATAAATATATTTTAACATTTATTGATTTGGGTAAAGGTCAGGATATTGCGCACGGATTTTGGGATAAATGCGGGGAATGTGATAAAAATATTTGCACAACGGCGAAAACGGTTGTAATTTTGCATCCGCAATCGGGACGGCAACGCCACCCCGGTTGAGAAGAGAACATTGACAACGATGCCACAGGACAAACCGAGACTTAGATTTGAGTTTCGGCCATACAGACAAGACAAGGAGACACGGAACAAGTGACTGCGTCGCCCGTCAATAGAAAGCACAGACGTCCGAGAGGTCAAGACAAACAATTTGAAGTAAGTAT
>JAAVDU010000025.1 GCA_014801605.1 Bacteroides sp. | reverse complement strand
TCAGTTGGCGAAGCGGGGATCGTTGGCGAGGAGCCACTGTGCGATCTGGACGGCATTGAGGGCCGCCCCCTTCTTGATCTGGTCGCCTACCACCCAGAAGCTGAGTCCGTTAGGATCGGAGATATCCTTGCGCAGACGTCCTACATAGACGGGATCCTTGTCGGTGATGTCGAGCGGCATGGGATATTCCTTCTCAGCCGGATTGTCCTTAACTATCAGACCCGGGGCATTGCTGAACGCCTCCTTCACCTCCTCAAGGGAGAGGGGACGCTCTGTCTCACACCAGATTGCCTCGCTATGGGCGCGGAGCACAGGCACACGCACGCAGGTGGCACTCACCTTGATATTATCGTCGTGCATGATCTTGCGGGTCTCGTTATACATCTTCATCTCCTCCTTGGTGTAGCCGTTGTCGGTGAATACGTCTACATGAGGGATGAGGTTGAAGGCCAGCTGATAGGCAAACTTCTCGATTGTGGGTTTCTTACCCTCGGCAAGCTCCTCATACTGCTTGATGAGCTCCTGCATAGCTGCCGCACCCGCTCCGCTGGCAGCCTGATATGTGGCCACATGCACACGGCGGATAGGGGAGAGGTGGTGGATAGGCTTGAGAGCCACCACCATCTGGATAGTGGTGCAGTTGGGATTGCCTATTATGTTGCGCGGGCGGTCGAGAGCGTCGGCACCGTTTACCTCAGGCACCACCAAAGGCACATCTGCATCCATGCGGAAGGCGCTTGAGTTGTCGATCATCACAGCGCCATGACGTGTGATGACCTCGGCATACTCTTTCGAGGTGCCGGCTCCGGCTGAGGTGAAAGCGATGTCCACGCCGGAGAAATCGGAATCATGGTTGAGCAGCTCCACCTTGATTCTCTTGCCTCGGAATTCATATTCCGAGCCTGCGCTGCGGGGGGAGCCGAAGAGACGGAGATTGTCNACNGGGAAGTTCTGCTCGTTGAGCACTTTCAGAAGTTCCTGACCGACAGCGCCGCTGGCTCCTACTATTGCTACATTCATATTGTTGTGTCGGGATTACGACCGGAAGACGGGGATGGTCTGCCGGGGNGGAATTATTGCTTGCCGGAAGTGGCTACACCTCTGTTGATCTTCTTCACAAGACCCTGAAGTACAGAACCGGGACCGAGCTCGATAAACTCGTCGGCGCCNTCGGCTATCATGGCCTCCACATCCTGTGTCCAACGCACGGGAGCGGTGAGCTGCTTGATGAGGTTGGCCTTGATCTCTTCGGGATCAGTGTGGGGCTTGGCATCCACATTCTGATATACAGGGCATACCGGAGTCTCAAACTTTGCGGCTGCGATGGCCTCAGCGAGTTCCTCCTGAGCGGGCTGCATGAGGGGGCTGTGGAAAGCACCGCCCACTTTCAGTTTCATGGCACGCTTCGCACCTGCGGCGAGCATCTTCTCGCAAGCCTTGTCGATACCCTCGAGTGTGCCGGAGATTACAACCTGCCCGGGGCAGTTGTAGTTGGCGGGAGCCACCACATCATCTACCTCTGCACAGAGTTCCTCAACTTTCGCATCAGGAAGAGCGAGCACTGCAGCCATTGTAGAGGGCTGAGCCTCACAAGCTTTCTGCATGGCATGCGCACGGGCCGAAACGAGCTTCAGACCCTCCTCGAATGAGAGGGCGCCGGCTGCTACGAGGGCGGAGAACTCGCCGAGGCTGTGTCCGGCCACCATATCGGGTTTGAACTCATCGCCGAGGCTCTTGGCGAGAATCACACTGTGAAGGAAGATGGCAGGCTGAGTCACCTTGGTCTGTTTCAGATCCTCCTCGGTGCCTTCAAACATAAGGTCGGTGATACGGAACCCGAGAATCTCGTTAGCTTTATCGAAGAGTTCGCGTGCTTCCGCATTGGTCTCGTAGAGGTCCTTGCCCATGCCTACGAACTGAGCGCCCTGGCCCGGAAAAACGTATGCTTTCATGTCGGTATAATGAATTCGTTTGGAATTAAAAATCGTTTGACTATAACTTTACTTCTGTGTATGAATATCATCCTTTGCGGTGTATTCGGGTGCAAAGTTACTAATTTTTTTTGATATACCCTCTATTCCATCCATTTTCACTATTTCCCGCCTTGCCGGAGTGCTGAGTGCTCAGCTTACGGCTACGGTGGGATTGATGAGGAAGAGGCGCTCGGTGGAGCGGGTGACGGCGGTGTAGAGCCATCGGTAGAAGTCGCTCCCTATGGCGTCGGTAGGGATAGCCCCCATATCTATATATACATGCCGCCATTGTCCACCCTGTGCCTTATGGCAAGTGACGCAATAGGCATATTTGGCCTGCAGGGCATTGTAGAAAGGATCCTCCATCGCCCCCTTGATCTTCTGCGACAGGCTCCCCTCATGCTCGGCCATGACACGGTTGTAGAGCCGCTCCATCTCCTCTCTCGGCAGATTGGGGCCGTCGGTCACAAGGCTGCGGAGCATGATCTTGGCCGACACNGGGATGTCGGTGTCGGGAAGACGCAGTTCCACCTCCACAAACCATCGCCCGTAGGCCTTCTCAGTCTTACCCACCCACGTCACCTCCGCGGTCTCTCCGTTGGCGATGAAATTCTTCAGCTTGTTGACTTTGCTCCAGAANTAATCGTTTTTAGAGATCACGATGCGGTCGCCCTGCTGGAGGGGCTCCTCGGCATATAGCACCATGTTGCGGATAGCCTTGTTGAAGTTGTTGGCCCGCTTGTTGGAGCGCGTCACAATCAGAGTCTCCTCCACTCCGACCGTGCTCCATGAGTCGGAGAGATAGTCGGCCAGTTCGGAGGAACTCACCACCGTTACNTCGGGAAACTGTCCGGCGTACATCGTGAAATTCTCCGCAGGGAAATCTGAGAATAGAAACTGACGTATCACCGTGGCATTATAAAGGATGCCGCTGTCGGCGGTCTGACGCACAGGCTTGTCGAGCGAGAAACAGATCGGATTCAGCCCCAGCTGGAGCAGGCGGTCAGGGTTCATGGCCGGACTCTCAGTCATCCCCACGGGGGGTAGCTGTGCGGTATCCCCTACAAGGATCATGGCGCTCCCCGGTGCTGAGTAGATATGGCGCGTCATCTGGGCCAGAAGTGAGGTTGNGAATGTGGCGCCGTCGGTGATCAGCGACGCCTCGTCGACGATGAATGTAGTCTGCGCGTCACGATTCTCGGCAAGATAGAAATTGGTGTTCGAGGGGTCGGCGGAGTTCCCCCGGAATATCCTTTTNTGGATAGTTGAGGCCCGGTCGTCGGCCATCGCAGCGGCCACTTTCGCCGCCCGCCCGGTGGGTGCGAGTATCACGGTGTGAAGATTGGCCGCGCGCATCGCCTTGACGAATGCACCCATCACGGAGGTCTTTCCTGTGCCGGCATAGCCGTTAAGGAGAAACACGTCGCGCGGCCCCCTGCGCAATATGAAGGANGCGAGGGCATGTATGAGGGCCATCTGCCCCTCGTTGGGTGTGAANGGGAGGAANGAGAGGGTGAGGTTGATGAAGGAATCCTGAGTCATGGTGCGAAATTAAGAAAAATAATGAATAAACAGTGTGAAAAAGGNGGAGTAAAATAAAAATAAAGGTGAGAAGAGGTGAAAAAAGCGCGGGGTATGATAAAATTAGGTTAAAAAAGGGGAGTGCATTTAGCGTGAAAAAGATTTTTTTTGTAAATTTGCATTCGCAAAGAGGGGTGAAGCCCCCCAAGCACCCAAGAAAGACACCGGAGAGCCGCGGCAGAGACCGTGGATCCGCAAAGAGAAAAAGAGAAAAAAGTTTTCTAAACATATTTAAAGACATGAAAATTGCAAAGATTACAGGTCGCGAGATTCTTGATTCCCGTGGCAACCCTACAGTAGAAGTTGACGTAACACTTGAAAGCGGCGCATTCGGNCGCGCAGCCGTTCCCTCCGGTGCATCTACAGGTGAGAACGAGGCTCTCGAGCTCCGTGACGGCGACAAGAGCCGTTACCTCGGCAAGGGTGTGCAGAAGGCTGTAGCCAATGTGAACGGCCCCATCCAGGAGGCTCTTCTCGGCATGAACGCTCTCGACCAGATCGCAGTTGACGAGGCTATGCTCGCTCTCGACGGCACTCCTACAAAGTCCAACCTCGGTGCGAACGCCATCCTCGGTGTTTCACTCGCTGTTGCCAAAGCAGCTGCCGATTATCTCGGTCTTCCCCTTTACAAATATATCGGTGGCGCCAACAGCTACGTTCTCCCCGTGCCTATGATGAACATCATCAACGGCGGCGCTCACTCCGATGCTCCCATCTGCTTCCAGGAGTTCATGATCCGTCCGGTAGGCGCTCCTACTTTCAAGGAGGCTATCCGCTGGGGTGCAGAGGTATTCCACAACCTCAAGAGCGTGCTTAAGGCTCGTGGTCTNTCCACAGCNGTAGGCGACGAGGGTGGTTTCGCTCCCAAGCTTGAGGGCACAGAGGANGCTCTCAACGTGATCATGGAGGCTATCAAGAAAGCCGGCTACGAGCCCGGAAAGGATATCACCATCGGTCTTGACTGCGCTTCTTCAGAGTTCTATCAGAATGGCGTTTACGACTATTCTCAGCTCAAGAACGGCGCNGCNAANGAGCCCAACGGCAAGAAGCTCACAAGCAAGGAGCAGGCTGAGTATCTCGAGAAGCTCATCACAGAGTATCCTATCGACTCTATCGAGGATGGTATGGATGAGAACGACTGGGAGGGCTGGAGAGAGCTCACNAAGCTTATCGGCGACCGTTGCCAGCTTGTAGGCGACGACCTCTTCGTAACCAACGTAAAATATCTCGAGCGTGGTATCGCTGAGGGTTGNGGCAACTCTATCCTCGTGAAGGTTAACCAGATCGGTTCTCTCACAGAGACTCTCCGCGCCGTTGAGATGGCACAGCGCAACAACTACACCGCTGTGATCTCTCACCGTTCAGGCGAGACTGAGGACGCTACTATCGCCGACATNGCTGTGGCTACAAACGCCGGCCAGATCAAGACCGGTTCTGCAAGCCGCTCCGACCGTATGGCNAAGTACAACCAGCTTCTCCGCATCGAGGAGNAGCTCGGCAAAGACGCTCAGTACGGCTACAAGAAGATCGCCAAGAAATATTGATCGGCAATCACGAATNAATCATAAGGAGGCCCGCGAAACATTTTCGCGGGCCTCTCTTGTTTTTGTNACTTANACTNGTTATGAGCAGCTTAAAAAGGGAAGAGGGATTGAGACANACNNNGNGTGTCTCAATCCCTCTTCTATAAGGTTGTTCAATNGGATCAGCANTTGCTGAAATCCACGTTGCGCATATCGCCGCTTGTGAGGAATTCAGTATGGAACGAAAGNGCTGCCTTGAGAGTGTGGGGTGTCTGTCCNCCTGTGGGGCCACCCATG
Source organism: Bacteroides sp. (assembly GCA_014801605.1). GTDB lineage: Bacteria > Bacteroidota > Bacteroidia > Bacteroidales > Muribaculaceae > Lepagella. Next base: position 19,821 of record JAAVDU010000025.1, on the reverse strand, counting down.
CGGAGATAATCGGTGAGCTGCTCCTTGTAGATAGGATTGGCGCAGTTCTTGATGATCTCCTCAGCTTTCTGGATAGGATCCTTGCCGCGGAGGTCGGCTATNCCCTGATCGGTGACGATGATGTCGACGGAGTGCTCGGAGTGGTCGAGATGCGACACCATAGGCACGATATTGGAGATCTTACCCTCTTTTGTGATAGAGGGGCAGGAGAAGATCGACACATAGGCATTGCGTGCGAAGTCGCCCGANCCGCCGATACCGTTCATCATCTTGGTGCCGGTGACGTGTGTGGANTTGACGTTGCCGAAGATATCCACCTCGAGAGCGGTGTTCATGGCGATTACGCCGAGACGGCGGATTACCTCCGGGTTGTTGGAGATCTCNACAGGACGGATCACGACTTTCTCCTTGAAGAAATCGATGTTGTTGACCACCTCCTCCTCAACCTCGTTGGAGAGTGTGAGNGAGCTGGTGGAGCCGAAGAGGCAACGNCCGCGTTTCATGAGNTCGATCACAGCATCCTGGATCACCTCGGTGTACATCATGAAGCCGGGTATCTCCTTGGCATCNGCCAGACCGTAGAGCACGGCATTNGCCACATTGCCCACGCCGCTCTGGATAGGGAGGAAGCTTGAGGGGATACGCCCTGCATGCATCTCGTCGATGAGGAACTTGCAGACGTTGGCNCCGATTCTGTTGGTCACTTCATCGGGATTGGTGAAGGGTTTCACGCCGTCGAGATGGTCGCTGAGCACTACGCCCACAATCTTNTCCGGATCNAGCTTGAGCACAGGGGANCCGATGCGGTCGGAGGGCTTGAAGATAGGAATTACATCACGGTTGGGGGGATCGAGGGGGAGATAGATGTCGTGGAGGCCATAGAGATTATGGTGGAATTTCTCATTGAGCTCAAGCACGATCTTCTTGGCATACTTGGCATATGTGGGCACATTGCCCACACCCATACCTACCACGGCTGTGCCGTCATCCTTGATGTCGCTCACCTCGATGATGGCGATGTCGAGATCGCCGTAGAAGCCCTGACGGAATTTCTGGGCGAGNTCCGAAAGATGAAGGTCAAAGAAATGACAGTCATGAGCGTTGATGCGCTTGCGGAGGTCGGGAAGATTNTGGTAGGGGGTGCGTTTCCCTATGGCGTTGGCACGTGCCAGCACACCGTCGCAACGGTCGCTCGTGGAAGCGCCGGAGAATATGTTGAGTTTGAAAGGCTTGCCTTCGGCATGCAGACGTTCTGCCTTCTCGGCTATGGCGCCGGGAATCACCTTGGGGGCGCCGGGGGCGGTGAAGCCCGAGAGGCCCACGTTGTCGCCGTCATGGAAAAGGTCGGCGGCTTCCTGAGGGGTTAAAATGGGAAATCTCATTTCTGTTATGTTGGTTGATTGTAAAGACTTAAGATTCTGAGGCCGCCNTCTGACACTCTNTGCGCCAATANGCGGCTTTATTGCGCGAAATTAACCAAAATCTTGCATATTGACAAATTTTTAGNGGGATTTTCGTAGNCGGAGAGGTGGGGGAGGTAGAAAACAATTTCACTCCCGGGCAGGTTATAATTAATAAACAGTNATAGTTATGTCACAATCTTCCACATCTTCCACGCCTCCCACACAGCCGGATGCCTCCGAAGCACGGCGGGAGGGCTGGAATCTTATAAAGAAATATGTAGGTACCGGGTTAAGATACATTATCCCTCTGGGTATATCAATTGGCCTGATCGTATGGCTCTTCAAGAAGGTCAATTTCCATGACGTCATNACCACTATCCATGAGGGATGTGATTTCTTCTGGATCGGGGTNATGATGATAATCACTATGGTNAGCCATATGATCCGCGGTGTGCGCTGGGGCATGCAGCTCCGGGCTGCCGGGGTGGGGCGGATGCCTGTGGTGTGTGAGTGGGTCACCATCTGGGGAGCCTATGCCCTCAATCTCGTGTTTCCGCANCTTGGCGAGGCCTGGCGNTGCCTCTTCGTGAGCCGTAGGGAGAAAGCACCTCTCTCTACTGTGATCGGNACCGACGTCGGCGACCGTGGCTCCGATCTTGTGGTNGTGATTCTCCTCCTGCTGCTCGCCCTTATTGTGGCTCATCCTGAGCTGGAGGCTTTCATGACCAAGTATGCCTTCGGCGAGAAAGTTGACCATCTGTCAAAGTCGCCGTTGCTCTGGATCGGTCTGGGGGGTGGAATAGGATTGTTCTGGATAATCTGCCATTATTTCAAGGAGTATAAATGGGTGCAGACNCTCGACANGAATCTCCATAATATATGGGATGGCTTCAAGGTGATATTCACCATGAAGAAATGGTGGCTNTATATAATACTCACCGCAGGGATCTGGACATGTTATTTCCTTGANACCTACGTTTGCTTCTATGCATTCCCCTTNACCCGGCGACTNATAGACGACCCCGGGATGGTCTACGGACTTCTCCCCGGCCTTGTGGTGTTTGTGTTCGGAAGCTGCTCTATGGCAATACCCTCCAACGGCGGTCTCGGCCCCTGGAACCTNGCTGTGATGTTCGCGCTCACCCTTTTCGGACTGAGCAACACAGAAGGGACGGCCTTCTCTCTGGTGATGTGGAGTTTTCAGGCTATGATGCTCATAGCCTTGGGTCTTTTCTCNGCAGGATATATNACTGTGACGGGGCGTAAGGTNAAGAGTGCNTGANTCCCCTTGATAACGATGATATGATTTAAGGCCTCCGCCAACCGATTCCGGTTNGCGGAGGCCTTAAATCAAAGCTGTGNTTGCTATANGCTTATTTCTTATGTTTGCAGTGGCCGCAAGGATGGAAGCGGCTCGAGCCGTCGAAGCAGTGGGTGCAAAGACGCTCCTTGGGCAGACCTATGGATGACACCAAAGTCTCTATAGGGTTGAATTTGAGAGATGTGAGCCCGAAACGTTCGCGAATCTTCTCAACCAATGTATTGTATTCCGGAGAACCGGTAGTGGCATATTTGTCGAGATTCTTGTTGGGATCCCCCTCAAGATCTCCGATTATGCGACGTGTGATGAGCTCCATGTCGCTCTTCGAGGAGGTGAATCCTATGAAGGGGCAGCTGTAGATGAGCGGTGGACACGCGATGCGGATATGCACCTCCTTGGCTCCGAGGTCGTAAAGCCCCTGCACATTGTCGGTGAGCTGAGTGCCTCTCACGATTGAGTCGTCGCAGAGAAGGGTGCGCTGGTCGTAGAGCATGGCGCCGTTGGGCACGAGCTTCATCTTAGCCACAAGGTTTCGGCGGCTCTGGTCGGCAGGTGTGAAGCTGCGTGGCCAGGTGGGGGTGTATTTGGAGATGCAGCGGCGGTAGGGCACCCCTTTGCCGGCAGCATATCCGAGAGCCATGCCTACTCCGGAATCGGGGATTCCGGCGGCGCAGTCCACCTCGTTCTCATCNGTNTTTCCCATCTCGTAGCCCGATTTGAAACGCATATCCTCCACGTTGGTCCCTTCATATGATGATGTCGGAAATCCGTAGTATACCCAAAGGAATGAGCATACCTGCATTTCNTCGCCGGCAGCGGCAAGCACTTTCACGTCGTCGGCTGTGATCTCCACTATCTCTCCGGGGCCGAGGTCACGGTAGTGTTCGTAGCCGAGGTTGGGNAATGCCGTCGATTCGGATGTGGCGGCAAATCCGGAGCCATCCTCCTTTTTACCGAGAATCACCGGAGTGCGTCCGAGCTGGTCGCGGGCNGCGATGATGGAATTCTCCGTGAGGATAAGGAGGGAGCATGAGCCGTCGATGCGGCTGAACATGTGCTGGATCCCTTCGGTGAAATCTTTCCCTTTGTTGATGAGGAGTGCGATCAGCTCGGTCTGATTGGTGCGTCCCGAGCTCAGTTCGCCGAAATGAGCGCCATCTTCAAGAAGTTCGCGTTCAAGCTGGTCAATGTTCACAATCTTCGCGACTGTGACGATTGCGAATTTTCCGAGGTGAGAGTTGAAGATGATTGGCTGAGGATCATTGNCGCTGATTACGCCAANTCCGATGTTACCCTTGAACTTATCAAGCTCATCTTCAAATTTTGTGCGGAAATACGTGTTTTCGATGCTGTGGATACTGCGGCAGAAACGCTGGTCGTCAGCGTCGTATGTAGCCATACCCGCTCTGCGCGTTCCGAGGTGCGAGTTGTAGTCAACCCCATAAAATAGTTCATTCCGGCAGGCACCTTTAGATGCTGCTCCGAAAAAACCTCCCATAGAAACTGTTGTTTTGATTAATATGGCCACAAAGTTACAAAAAATCTTAAAATCCGCAAAACAGGGATGGTGTAAAAAACTATGTGGCGTAACCCTGGCTTAGACCAAAAACAGATATTGCGGGAGCATTTTATTATACTTTACACGAAATTATGTGCCATAAATTTGGATATATTCACTATTCTTTATAATTTTGGCATTGTAATAGGTGCCGGTTTATTTCGGTGTCGACTTACTCCCGTAAACTTTCAGTCTAACTAAAATTTTTGATAGAAATGAATCTGAAACTTCTCAGTGCATCGCTATTGCTTGCCTCCGCTCTCCCTTGTCTGGCCGGGGGCTCAGTGACCAACAATCCCGATAATCGACCTTACTTCGGAATCCGTTTAGGTGGCGAGATCACTTGCCCCGGCGATGTCAATTACAAGTANAGAGCCACAGAATTCGGATTAGATTTATGGAAAAACGGAGGTGGTGTAGAGTTCGGTGTCATCTACAATCAGCCGTTGGTGTGCAATCTCTATATCGAGCCGGGATTGAAGTTCTACTACAATGCCTACTCTGCNGACCTCNANGCTCTGGATGAATATGGAGATTATGAAATCGGCTCTTCCTATGTAGGGAAGTTCGGNCTGCGCATTCCGATCAATTTCGGTTATCATTTCGATTTCACCGACAATCTCAGTCTGGCCATCTTCACCGGCCCTGAACTTGAGTTCGGTCTGTCGGCCAAAGAGCATACAAAGGCTGAAGGCCTGAAGATGTCGGAAAATCTTTATGGCGAAGATGGAATATACAACAGAGTCGACGTCAACTGGGGTATAGGTGTGGGCCTCAACATCAACCGTTCCTTCTACGTCGGCCTTTCCGGCGACATAGGTCTTCTCAATATGTATAAGAAAAACGATGCCGGCGCTACATTCCACGAAAACCGTGTGACCCTCAGCATCGGCTACAACTTCTGACCCCCGAACAGCGCAGGATACTCAGTGTTCTGATTGTCTCCAGACAATCAGAGCACTTCAACCGCTATATCATTTTATTGATTTCCCGCAACGCTTGCCGTGCGACAATTTGCGCAGAAGAAAGAAGAAGCGTAATGAAATCACCAGATGGCTGAGTGGCGAGCATAATTTCACAATCGCGACTATCGCCATGCTGTCTACTTTTTTCGGACAGCCGATAATCGCGGTTCATTAATCAACTGCCAATATGGGTGTAATTAGTATTCAAACCCATATTATCACCCATTTTGAGTGATGTCAAAAACACACTTTACAATTATTGACAATTCATTACACAAGTATAAAGACAGAATGTTTGCCAACTAAACTTTTGATTGTTCACGATACCGTTGTGTTCATTCCGCTTAACTATCCGTTCAGACTGTGCTAACCGGCTTGAAACCTTACANAATACTGAAAATGAAAAATCTGAACGGCTTCAGGAAGTTTTTAACCGGAAAATTTGGAGAGTATCAAAATTATATCTAATTTTGCCTCTGTNTTATTAAACTAATACACTAAGATTCATCATCCCTATATTATTCTTTCGGAAAGCTTATTCTTTCGGAAAGAAGGAGAGGGAGGGATCATCTGACGAGAGCGTAAAATATTAAAATATAAGTGATATGAATATCTTTCTCAACCTNATCTGGGTTATCTTCGGCGGTCTGATGGTGGCTATCGAATACATTGTGTCNAGCATAGCGCTGATGGTCACAATTATCGGTATCCCCTTCGGATTGCAGACCCTCAAACTGGCTATTGTGGCGCTCTGGCCTTTCGGCACTGATATAAGGAGCGACGGTTGGCCCTCAGGGTGTCTGGCNGGTATCATGAATGTGATATGGTGGTTTGTAGGNGGCATTCCCATAGCTCTGACCCACCTCCTNTGGGGCCTCCTCTTCTGCATCACTGTTGTCGGTATTCCATTCGGAATGCAGCATTTCAAACTGATGCGACTTGCCTTCTTCCCGTTCGGAAAGAGTGTTGGCTAATCGGTAGCCAAACCTGACGAACCGAATGGNNCACCGCTAAACTACAAAATTATGAACGATATTATTCGTCTCGAAAACATCAACAAAACCTATCCCGGGGCTGTCCCCCTCCATGTGCTCAAGGGGATAGACCTNACAGTAGAAAGGGGGGAGCTTGTCTCAATCATGGGGGCCTCCGGATCGGGTAAGTCAACTCTGCTCAACATACTCGGCATTCTNGACAACTATGACTCCGGGGAATATCATCTCGACGGAACCCTGATCAAGAACCTCTCGGAGAACAAGGCGGCCGAATACCGCAACCGGATGATAGGTTTNGTATTCCAGTCGTTCAANCTCATCAATTATAAGAATGCGCTTGAGAACGTGGCNCTCCCTCTCTTCTATCAGGGTGTGTCGCGCAAGAAGCGCAACCGATTGGCCATGGAGCAACTCGAGAGGATGGGACTCGCCGACAGGGCTCATCATCTCCCGGGTGAGCTCTCGGGAGGACAGAAGCAGAGNGTGGCTATAGCGAGGGCAATGATCACCAACCCCTCTCTGATCCTTGCCGATGAACCCACCGGCGCGCTCGACAGCAAGACCTCGAAAGATGTGATGGACATTTTCCGCCAGCTNAATGAGGAGGAGGGGAAGACTATAGTCATAGTGACACACGACCCCGGAGTGGCCCGCCAGACCAACCGCCTTATCCGGATTGTAGACGGTATGATTGCCGCTGATCCCGCAAGCGACAGCTCCATAAGCNNCGANCCCACAATCGACAGCTCCACAAGCGACGGTCNGGAGAGAGGGGAGGGGGGCGTATGATCGACCTTCTCAACGAAATTCTCCAGACCATCCGNAACAACAAGGTGCGCACAATCCTTACAGGGATTGCNGTGACGTGGGGGGTGTTTATGCTGATCGTGCTGCTCGGCATGGCCCGTGGCCTCACAAACACTTTCGATGAAAATCTGATGGACAACCAGTCGAGCCGCCTGAAAATATGGGGAGGAAATACGTCAATTCCCTGGAGAGGCAACCCGGAGGGACGACGCATCATTATGAAGGAGAGGGATCTCAAGACGTTGCCGGCCTCCAATCCGGGGGAGGTGGATAAGGTCACGGCCATAATCTATGGCGGAAGCACACTCCAGACTCCGAAGGCGAGGATAAAACAGACCTACTCGGGAGTGTACCCCGACTACAGGAAGGATCTCTCGAATGTCTATCTCTCGGAAGGAAGGTTTATCAATGCCCGCGATATGGATGAGATGGCGAAGGTGATAGTGATTCCACAGTATTATGCCGAGCAGCTTTTCCCCCCTGACGGAAAGGGGGCTTACGGCGGCCGGGTGATGCTCAATGATCTATCCTTCAGGGTGGTCGGGATATATGAGAGCCGGTGGCGGCGTGATGTGTATATCCCTTTCACTACCGCATGCGCCATGCAGACCGACCGTAGCGACCTCGGCAATCTTACTGTCGAACTGAAGAATGTGGCCACTGAGCAGGAGGCTCTCGATGCCGAGAGAAATGTAAGGGAGACGCTATCCAAAATACATGGCTTCGACCCTTCCGATGAGAGCGCCGTATATATATCAAATTTGATGACAGGTTTTTTCAAGATTCTGCAAGCTAATTCTGTACTCAATATATCGGTGTGGGTGTTGGGAATCCTCACCATGCTTACAGGCATCGTGGGGATAAGCAACATCATGTTTGTAAGCGTGAGGGAGCGCACTCATGAAATAGGGATACGTCGTGCCATCGGGGCCAAACCCTCATGGATACTTGTGCAGATTCTGGCGGAGGCTGTAGCCATCACCCTCATATTCGGATACATCGGAATTGTAGCCGGCACGGCGGTGACTCAGGTGGTGGCCTATATGATGGGCGACGACGGCCCTCTCATCAATCCTACCGTCAGCCTTTCGATTGCTTTCGAGGTCACAGCCGTTCTCGTGTTCGCAGGAGCTGTCGCAGGTCTCTTNCCCGCTCTCAAGGCTCTGAAGGTGAAACCCGTAGAGGCTCTGCGCGACGAATGAGCATATCACGTCAATACTCTTTTTTATTGCAGAAATAATGAAACTGACAATATTTGACATAGAGAACTGGAAAGAGATAGGGGCCACATTGCTACGCAACAAGACCCGCACCATCCTCACCGGCTTCGGAATCTTCTGGGGAGTGGCCATGCTGGCCCTCCTCACCGGAGGTGCGCGTGGCGGTGGTGATATGCTGAGGCGTAACTTCGCCGGATTCGCCACCAATACCGGGGGTGTGGTAGCCGAGAATACCACTATCCCTTTCAAAGGCTATCAGAAGGGGAGGGGCTGGAGCATGAATCTCTCCGATGCGGAGGTGATTCGTGTGGCATTTCCCGAACTGGAGGCTGTGGTGCCCACCTTCCAGCGCTGGGGCATCAGTTTCGCGCATGGCAAAAATTCATTCTCGGGTCAGCTGGTGGGAGCTGAGGCCGATTATACAAAGATTCTGTATCCCAGGCTCTACGAGGGGCGCTTCATCAATGAGAGCGACGTGAGCGGTGAGAGGCGTGTGGCGGTCATAGGTAAGAAAGTGGCCTCACAGCTTTTCCCCGACGGCTCAAGTCCGCTCGGCAAACTCGTGGAGATATCAAATACACCTTACTCGATAGTAGGGGTGTGTGGCGACACGTCTGAAGTACACCTCAACGGCAGTCTCGACGAGGGTGTGGTGATCCCCTCTTCCACTTTCAGAAGAGTGTTCGGATATGGCGACAAGGTCGACTTCCTGATGATATCCGGGCGCCCCGAGGCCAAGCTGAGCGAGATACTCCCACGCATCCGCACTCTTCTTTACCGGCGCCACGACATTCATCCTGCCGATCAGGGAGCCGCCTGGATCATCAATATAGCCGAAAGCTTCGAGCAGATCGGCGTGGTGTTCACCGGTATCGACATCCTGGCATGGTTCATAGGTATATCTACTCTTCTGGCCGGTGTGATAGGTATAGGCAATATCATGTGGGTGATAGTCAAGGAGCGCACTCAGGAGATAGGGATACGGAGGGCCATAGGGGCCACGCCTCGCGATATCATCGTGCAGGTGATGAGCGAGGGGATGGCGCTGACCCTCATATTCGGATTGTGCGGCGTGTGTTTCGCCGCCCTGATCCTGGCGGTGATGCAGCATACTACCAATCCCCCCGACGCTGTGGCTGTGGCACATTTCCAGATGAGTTTCGCCGGCGCAATGACCATACTCGGCATCTTCCTTCTCCTCGGCACCCTCGCCGGTCTGCTCCCCTCCCTCAAGGCGATGAAGATAAAGCCCATCGAGGCCATTAACGCAAAATAGACCGTAAAACCGACAACTGACTAAATACATATACGATTCATGAAAAAGTTTTTCAAGATACTGCTTATTGTAATGGTATGTATCGTGTTTATCGCCACATTCGTTTACCTTTATCTCAACTCGCGCGGTAAGGATAAGGTGTATGAACTGAGCTATCCGAAGAGGGAGACCATTGAGCGCACCACCGTGTTGACCGGAAAGATAGAGCCCCGCGACGCAATCGACATCAAGCCGCAGATCTCAGGCATCATCAGCGAGATTCTCGTCGAGGCCGGCGACCATGTAAGCAACGGCGACATTATCGCAAAGATCAAGGTGATCCCCGAGGAGGCACAGCTTTCGCAGGCCAACAACCGGGTGGAGCTGGCCCGGATCTCGCTTGAGGAGGCACGCCTCAATTTCGAACGCACCAATGCGCTCTATGAGAAGAAATATGAGAGCCGCGAGAAATTCGAGGCCGACAAGGCTGCCTATGAGCGGGCCAAACGGGAGTATGACCAGGCGGCCGATCAGCTCACCATCGTGCGCGACGGTGTCTCCGCCGCCAACGCCCAGGGTTCCAACACCCTGGTGCGCTCGACTGTGACGGGGGTGGTGCTGGAGGTGCCGGTCAAGGTTGGCTCCTCGGTGATTCAGGCCAACACCTTCAACGACGGCACCACCATAGCGAAGGTGGCCGATATGACCGATCTTATTTTCAAGGGTAAGGTCGATGAGTCGGAGGTGGATCTCCTTTCCGAGGGGATGGGGGTGAGGATATCGGTAGGAGCTATAGCCGGATCAGATTTCCCTGCGGTGATAGAGAAGATAGCACCTATGGCCTCCGACGAGAACGGCACCAACACCTTCGAGGTGAAAGCCGCGCTCACTGCCGATGAGGCTGCCCGTCTGAGGGCCGGCTACAGCGCCAATGCCAATATCATCCTGGAGAGGGCCGAGAATGTTATGGCCGTGTCGGAGGGGGTGGTGGAATATGAGGGCGACAAGGCTTATGTCTACCTCCTCACAGATTCCATCCCTTCGCAGAAGTTTGAGCGGCGGGAGGTGACCACCGGTCTGTCGGATGGCCTCATGGTAGAGATAAAGGATTCAGTCATAAACTACACTACGCCTTTGCGCGACAGAGAGAAGAGATGAGAAATATAAAACTTAGAATGGCCGCTCTCCTCACCCTTGCCCTGGGAGGCAGCCCCTTTGCGGCGTCGGCTGAGACATGGACTCTCTCCCAATGTGTGGATTATGCCATAGCCCATAACATCGACATTCGCCGTATGGCCCTTCAGGCCGACGAAGGGGAGCTTGCGGTGGTGGAGGCGAAAGATGCCTTCCTGCCGCAGTTGGATGCAAGTGCCTCGCAGTCGTTCAGTTTCGGAAGGGGTCTCACCGCGGAGAATGTCTATGCCAACCGCAACACGGCCAGCACGCAGTGGGGGGTGAATTTCTCCCTCCCCCTCTTTCAGGGTATGCGTGAATACCGACGATTGAAGGTGGCGGAACTCTCGCTTCAGCAGACCCTCCTCGAGTGTGGAAGCGCCCGCGATAATGTCACCCTCAACGTGATGTCGCAATATCTGCAGGTGCTCTATTGCAAGGAGGTGGCCGCGAGCGCGAGGTCGCAGGCTGAGTATTCCGCTTTTGAGGTGGAGCGGCAGCGTGCTCTCGTGGAGGCCGGAAAGGTGGCGGAGGCCACCCTCTATGATGTGGAGGCTCTCGCGGCCCAGGACCGTCTGCAGGTAGTCACCGCCGACAATGATATACGCATAGCTTTGGTGAATCTCGCCAATATGCTCCAGCTCCCCTCGGCCGAGGGGTTTGATGTGGCCCCTTTCGACGAGGCTACGCCCCCTCTTCCTGATGCGGAGTCGGTATTCACAAGTGCTGAGGCGGTCAACCATTCCCTGCTTAGCGCGGCGCAGGGGCTTAAAGTGGCGGAGGGGAACATATCGCTTGCCAAGGCCGGTTTCATACCTACGCTGAGTTTCAGCGGTGGCCTGGGGTCGAGCTATTATAAGTTGAGCGGAGTGCCCAACGCAGGCTTCGGCACCCAGATGCGCAACAACTACTCCACCTACATCGGTTTCTCGCTCCGTATCCCTCTCTTCGACGCTTTCTCCACCCGCAATCAGGTGAGGCGTGCCAAAGTGCAGCGGCTGAATGCGGAGTTGCAGTATGAGCAGCGCCGCAGCGACCTTCACAAGGAGATTGAACTTGCCTACTGTCAGGCCAAGGGGGCGAGGGAAAGGCTTCTCACATCGCGCGAGACCCTTGAGAAGAGCCGGCTCTCCTTCACCGCCACACAGGAACGGTTTAATCTGGGACGTGCCACGATAGCCGATTTCGAGCAGGCCAAGAACAATCTTTTCCGCACGGAGGTGACCGGCATCCAGGCTCTGTATGAATATCTTCTGCGGGTGAAGGTGCTCCGGTTCTATCAGTCAAACGCCTTATGACATTCATGCTTCCCTTGAGGAGGATGCCAACTTTTCGCATCCTCTTGCAAGGGAAGCTTTTCTTTTCCATCTTAATTTGTTAATTTTGCAGTAAAAAGCGGCTCTCTATCCTTTATGTGGCAGAGTGCCGGCTGATCATGCATAATAGGTATTAACCTCTGTTTAAGATGAGAGAAGATTCAAGGGAGAGGAAACTCTCTGATATATTGCCCGATGAGAATGAAAAGTCTGCCCGGGCCATACGAAAGGTTGTGAAGATAGGCTGTGTGGTCAATGCCCTGCTGATGGCTCTCAAGCTCTCGGCCGGCTATTTCGGCCACAGCGACGCCCTTGTGGCCGACGGCTTCCATTCGCTCAACGATCTTGCCGCCGACATTCTCATGCTGGTGTTTGTGGGGATAAGCTACCGCAGCGCCGACTCACGATATGCCTACGGCTACGGAAAATTCGAGACCTTCTCGAGTTTCCTTATATCCGCTTTTCTGGTGGTGGTGGGTTGTCATATCGCCTGGGAGGCGGTGGAATCGATTGTGGAATACTGCCACGGTGAGGAATTGCCACAGCCCGACATCTGGACTGTGGTGGTGGTGCTTCTCGCTATGACCTGCAAGGAGGGACTCTTCAGATTCTATACCTACACCGGGCGTAAGGCCCACAGTAAGGCGCTGGTGGCCAATGCCTGGCATCACCGCAGCGACGCCTTCGCATCGATAGCCACACTCATAGGCGTGACTTTCTCCCATTTCTTCGGCGTCGGCTTCCGTATCCTCGATCCTATTGCCTCTCTGGTGCTGTCGCTCTTTATCCTGATCCCGGCCGTGCGCCTCTTCCGCCCTGCTTTCGGTGAACTGATGGAGCGCTCACTCCCGGCCGACGATGTGGAGTTGGCGCGGAAAACTGCCTTGGATGTAAAGGGTGTGAAGGCGTTGACCTACATACGCACACGCCGGATAGGCCATCACCTTGTGTTCGACCTCGGTATACGTGTTGACCCTTCCCTCAACGTGGCCGAGGGGGAGACGGTGGCCCGGAAAGTGGAGGAGGCTCTGAAGGAGACTTTCTGCCCCCATATCGTTGTGAGCGTCACCCTCCACAGCTGACACTCTGATTCCATGTAATACAAATAAACTCGCTTAACCTGTTATGACTTTTCGAAAAACTTTCATTCCGCTTATGCTCGGAATGTTTACGATACCNTTTGCGACCGCCCGCACTTCACGCCTTATCGACGACAATTGGAAATTCACCTTGTTGCCCGATTCCCTTCCGGGGGCACAACCGCTCTCCGGGACAGTGGATCTCCCTCACGACTGGAGCATCGAGCTCCCTTTCGACAGAAATGCACCGGCCGGATTCGACGGAGCTTATCTCCCTACAGGTAAAGGGGTGTATGTGAAGCATATCGACATCGACGGCAAGGATCTGAAAGATAAAAGACATACTTTGCTGTTTGAGGGTGTGTACGAGCGGTGGACACTCAGTGTCAACGGAAATAAGGTAGGGTTCCGTCCCTACGGCTACTCCTCTGTGATGTACGACATCACCCCATATCTCCATCCCGGAGAGAATGTGATAGAGGTGGCCGTCGACAATTCCAACCAAAAGAACTGCCGGTGGTATGCCGGATCCGGAATATACCGTCATGTGCGTCATATCGTGACGGATGATACTTTTGTGGAGCCCTGGTCGCTCTTTATCTCTACCCCCTCCGTGAGCAGACAAGTGGCAAATGTTGCATATGAGTTTGAAGTAGGAGGGTTAGCCGATCCCGGTTCTCTCTCAGGACGTGTCACGGTGATTGAGAATGCCACTGGAAAGAGAGTGGCGTCAGAGAATATCGATATCCACTCTCCGGAGGTGAAAGGTGAGCTCGTTCTGGCCGATCCTGAGCTTTGGAGTCCGGATTCTCCTTCACTTTACACCATGAGGATAGAGATTCTTAGGGATGGGGATGCCATTGATGAGCTTGAGCAGATATTCGGCATACGTGAGATTGCTTTCTCGGCCGAGGGAGGGTTGCTTCTCAACGGCGAAAGCATTGTGCTCAACGGAGCATGCGTGCATCATGACAACGGTATTCTCGGGGCCGCCTCCTATGATGCGGCCGAGGCCCGTAAAGTGCGCCTCCTGAAGGAAGCCGGGTTTAATGCCGTGCGCACAAGCCATAATCCTCCGGCTCCCGCATTTCTTGACGAATGCGACCGCCAGGGTCTGCTTGTGATCGATGAGGCTTTCGATGGCTGGAGAGATGCCAAGAATCCCGGCGATTATCATAACTGGATAGATGAATGGGGTGTCAGGGATGTGGGCGACATGGTTCGCCGCGACCGCAACCATCCCTCGGTGATGGCCTGGAGCATCGGCAACGAGGTAATAGAACGCAAGCATATCGGTGTGCTGTCTACGGCACGCAGTCTGGCTGCCGAATGTCGGCGTCTCGATCCCACCCGGCCTGTCACGGAGGCTCTCTGCGCATGGGACTCCGATTGGGAGATCTATGATCCGCATGCGGAGGAGCTTGATATCGTGGGATATAATTATATGATACATAAGTCGGAAACCGATCATCAGCGATGTCCTGACCGGGTGATGTGGCAGACTGAGTCATACCCGAAGGATGCCGCCTCCAATTGGCACAAGGTGATGGAAAATCCCTATATTATCGGCGATTTTGTGTGGACAGGCATTGACTATCTTGGGGAATCCGGAATAGGCCGGTACCACTACAAAGGGGAGACCGAAGGGGAGCATTACCAGCGCGATCAGTGGCCATGGCACGGAGCATATTGCGGAGATGTGGATATCACCGGTTGGCGTAAACCTGTATCGCATTACCGCGACATGCTCTATAATCCGGAAAAGATGCTTTATCTTGCTGTCCGCGAGCCCGACGGTTATTATGGAGAGGTGGTCACCACTATGTGGGGGGTATGGCCCACATGGGAATCCTGGAATTGGACAGGGCATGAGGGTAAACCTGTGGAGGTAGAGGTAATGAGCCGCTATCCTAAGGTGCGTCTTTATCTCAATGATAAGCTGATAGGGGAGAAGGAGGCCGGGGAGGCAAATGATTGCCTCGCCATTTTCAAGGTGGATTATGCTCCCGGTGTGATCAAGGCTGTAGGTGTGGATGCTGCCGGTGATGAGGTGGAGGCCACTGAGATAGCTACAGCAGGCGAGCCTGCTGCATTGCGCCTTGTGGCCGATAAGCCGCTCCTTGTGGCCGACAATCAGGACCTGGCGTTTGTTACTGTGGAGATTGTCGACAAGAATGGGAGAGTGGTTCCCGACGCTGCTGTGCCGGTCACATTCTCCGTCGATGGTCCGGCTGTGATTAAAGGTGCCGGAAGCGCCGACCTTAAGTCGATGGAGAGATACACCGACCCTTATGCCACAACATGGAAAGGGCGTGCATTGGTAGCCCTGAAGTCTACCCGGAAGAAAGGTGAGGCACGTCTCACTGCCAAGGCGCCCGGCATGAAGAAAGCTACTTTCAAGTTACGTTTAAAATGACAAGACTGAATTATCTGTTACTGTTTATCATCGCTCTCCTCTGCACCCCCTCTGTAGCTGTGGCGCAGATGGAGGAGCGTCTGCTCCAGGATTCGCTCCGACTGGTGGAGCTCACTCATCAGCTGGAGGAGATGAAACTGATGGAGGTGATGCTCCGCACTGAGCTCGAGCATGCCAACAAAGCTCAGCAACTCGCCGACTCCGCCAAGAAAGCGGAGAAGATGCATAGAATCGACTCCCTGAGAGCCATCACTCCCGGTGTGGCGGTGGTGGTGGAGGGCGACACCCTCTTCACCGTATACGCGGCGCGGGGAGGATATTCCGCCGCCAGCCGGGCCGAGACCATCAGCGAGACCATCTACAATCTGGGCCATCGGAGCACTATCATCAGGGATTCCGTATCTATGCTGGAGAACGATACCTTTGTCGACATCATGTATGGCGACAAGGTGATCATGAGCGTCACCGAGCAGGATGCACTCTGGCATGGCACCGACCCCGAGAAACTCGCCCGCATCTATATGCCGATCATCGCATCGAAAATTGAGTTGCTCGCCTCCGAAAACAGTTTCTGGACCCTCGTGAAACGTGCCGCGGTCTTTGTGGCCGTCCTGTTTGTGCAGTATCTCATCGTGAGGCTGATAAACTATCTTTTCAGGAAACTGCGCCGACAGGTGATCCGGTTCCGTCAGCAGAAGATGAAGCCCATAGTGGTGCGCGACTATGAACTGCTCAACACCAAGCGCCTCTGCCGTATGCTGCTGGTGATCTGCAATTTCCTGCGCTATGTGGTGCTCCTGCTCCTCTTCATCTTCACCGTGCCCATACTCTTCTCCATTTTCCCTCAGACCGAAAACCTTGCCTACCAGATCCTTGACTATATCGTCAATCCGATCAAGATGGTGGTGAAGGCCATCATCGACTATATACCCAATCTCTTCATAATCGCCATAATATGGTATTGCGTGAGGTATATAATCAAGGGTCTGGGCTACATCGCCAATGAGATCGCCACCGAGAAACTGAAGATATCAGGTTTCTATCCCGACTGGGCCGAACCTACCTTCAACATAATCCGCTTCCTGCTCTACGCCTTCATGATTGCCATGATATATCCCTATCTCCCCGGCTCGGAGTCAGGAGTGTTTCAGGGCATATCGGTGTTTGTAGGTCTCATAGTGTCGCTCGGTTCGAGCACCGTCATCGCCAACTTCATAGCGGGATTCGTCATCACCTATATGCGCCCCTTCAAGATAGGCGACTTCATCAAGGTGAAGGATACTACCGGAAAGGTGCTCGAGAAGACACCCTTCGTGACCCGTATGCGCACCATAAAGAACGAGATCGTCACTATCCCCAATTCATTCATCATATCGTCAGATACAATCAACTANTCCGCCTCCGCACGCAGATATGGCCTCATTATCCACACTATGATGACCATGTGTTATGATGTGCCNTGGCGNCAGGTGCACGATCTTCTGATAAGGGCAGCCCTCGANACTCCCGGAGTGTTGAAGTATCCCGAACCGTTTGTGCTCGAAACTGAACTCAACGANAANTATATGTGCTATCAGATCAACGCATATATCACGGATGCCGACAATCTCCCGGTGATTATATCCGACCTGCATCAGAATATNCAGGATTACTTCTTNGGAGCAGGAATCGACCTTGTGGCCACCCATTTCTACAACACCCGTGTGAGTAAAGCAAATGAGATCTGATTAAGTGACTATTGAAAAAAATGACTGTAACTATAGAGGATATTCTTGAACGCCACCGCGAGAGTCTGCGGTGGCTCTATCCGCCGGAGACATTCTGCTACGAACTGAGCTGCGACGACCTCTGGTTTCCGGATCCACGCCTCGGGATAGTGCCCGAGACTGGCACCGACCCCATTTCGACTGCGGAATACGACACCTGCGTGGCCGTTGGGGCCGACCTTAACCCCGACCGCCTTGAAGTGGCCTACAGCCACGGCTTTTTCCCTTGGGGAGAGGCAGAGGATGAGGTGAAATATTGGCATGCTCCCATAGCTCGCTTCGTTCTCTTTCCGGAGAGGGTTCATATCTCACACTCCATGCGCACCCTGCTCAACAAGAAGCGTTATCTTGTAAGTATCAACCGAGCCTTCCCGGCGGTGATAAGGAACTGCGGCGAGGTTGACGGGCGCAACCGGCAGGAGGGATATTGGCTTGGAGAGGAGATAATCGAGGTATTTACCGAACTCTACCGACGCGGAAAAGCCGTATCGGTGGAGGTGTGGGACTCCCGGCCTGATCCCTCTGTCGAGGCCCTTACCGCCGCTGAGTGTATCGACCCCCATACTCGCGACGAATATCCCGCAGATGGGGTAGTGCCGGAAAAGGACTGGCAGCTTGTAGGCGGCCTGTATGGATATCTCAGCAACCGTGCCTTCTTGGGCGACAGCATGTTCTCAAGAGTGCCGTCGGGCAGCAAGATAGCACTCATCGGGCTCTCTCAATGGTTGCAGGAGAAGGGCGATTGTCTGATCGACCTTCAGATCCGCACCGAGCACCTTGAGAGTATGGGAGGGGAATATATCGACTACGCACGCTTCATGAGCTACGTGAATCCCGAGGTATATCGCGCCAATCCCTCTCTGCGGGAGCATCCCTGCTACTCTGTTCAGGAACGCGAGCGAATACTCTGCGACCCCGCCTGCCTCTTCACCGACCCCTCCCTCTCAATCCTCGCAATCTGCTGACGTGCCGTTCATTTCCCCGCTTGATCTGAATGAAATCAAGATATACACTCGATATTTTTATTAAACACACTCTTAAAATACATTATAATAATGAATTGTAAACTTGTAGGCCAATACATACAGCATCTGGAAGTGACTCTCTTGCCCGGTGAGGAATTTTATGCCGAGAAGGGTTCTGTAATATATCTTGAGACAGGAATAGAGAAGGAGCTCAGCTTCAATGGCTCCGGACTCGGAAGGATCATAAGTGCCAAACTTTCCGGTGAGTCCCTCTTCATACTCCGTCTCTTCAATGTCTCCAATATGCCCCGTAAGGTGGCTCTCGGAAGCCGTTTCGGTATCTTCCCGGTTAAGCTTAACGGGGAGACGATGATATGCCACAGAGGGGTCTATGTAGGGTCCAACAACCGTGTGAATGTGACCACCAAACTATCCGTCTCCGGTCTTACGGGAGGGATGGGACTTCTGTTGCAAAAGATACAAGGCAATTCCACGGTATTCCTTGACACAAAGGGAACCCCCATCACCATCAATCTGCAATATGGCGAGTCGATAGAGGTGGATGAGAATCATATCATTGCCTTGCTCAACATCTCCGAACCCCAGATGCAGTCCAACTGGTCGCTCGGCAATCTGCTCGGAGGTGAGGGCTTGAGTATGATGCGCATCATTGGCCCGGGCACCGTCTACCTATCGCCAAGTCAATTCACGCCGGCAACAATATAATAGAGGTAGTCATGGGTTTACTTGATTTTATTTTTGGCAGTAATGCTAAGAGGGAGGAGCAGCCAACGATAGAATACATTCCACCGGTTGCATCAACGCAGCAGGATGTATTAGACTATCTCTCTTCAAATCCTGGAGGCATAACTTTTGTTCATGGTAAGGCCGGGTGTGGCAAAACATATCTTATCAATAAAATTGAGGCCGCCGATAGAGGATGTCAGGTGCTTACTCCTACCAACCTTGCTGCCTCACTTTATAAAAGAGCACGAACGATTCACTCTTTCTTTTATGGAAAATTTGATGATTTAAAGGAGGGTTTCCAGAATCCGGACAACATCACACCATCAAAAGTAAGGGATATGGCGATTCTGCTCTCAAGTGTCTCCATACTTGTAATTGATGAAATATCAATGGTTCGGGCTGATACATTTGAGATGATGAATCAGCTATGTAGGCAAGCCAAAGGGAATGATCTACCTTTTGGAGGTATAACGGTTGTTGTGGTCGGCGACCTTTTTCAGCTTCCTCCCATAGTTAGTGATGAGGCCATACACGATTATCTGATTAATGAGTATGGTGGAATATACTTTTATGATAGTCACGTAATTCAGAAGAATATTGATAAAGTGAGGCTTTTTGAACTTACGAAATCGTATCGCCAAAAGAATGACCCTGAATTTGTAAAACTGCTAGATGCATTTAGGAGTCCGTTATCTCCTGAAAGAAAGGTGAAATTATTAGAGGCTCTCAATACCCGGGTTACGACACTTCTCCCGGAGGATGCCATATATGTTGCATCCTCAAATGATGAGGTCAGCGCGATCAATAGAGAGAAGTTGGGTGTTCTTCCGGGAGA
>JAAVDU010000024.1 GCA_014801605.1 Bacteroides sp. | reverse complement strand
TTCCCGTAAGAACAGCGCGCTCAGGGTAAGTTTTTCTTTTTTATGTCATTACCACGCTACAATCAACCACAAATCTCAGTTTGTCTTATCCAAATCATTCACCTGTTTGGCGAATTCATTCGGCATAATGTTGAATTGCTTAAAGAACATCTTTGTGAAATATGACTGTGAACTGATTCCTATCATTCTGGATATCTCACCGAGAGTGTACCCTCCGGTTTTAATCAGTTCGGCTGCTGTCTTCAGTCGTACTACCCTTATGAGTTCGCTTGGAGAAAGATTGAATACAGCCTTTATATGCCTGAGCAGATTGGATCGGCTCATGCACATCTTATCGCCCAAAACCTCTACGTTGAAGTTCTCGTCTGAGATGTTTTCCTTTATGATGGATAACACCTTTTCCATAAACTTCTCGTCATTACGGTTGACCGGAATATTATCAGCCTGAAAGAATGGTTTCTTAGCGAATGCCTCGCGAGCCCTGCGTCGATTCTCAAGAAGAGTCACTACCATTTCCCTGAGATATTTGATAGAGAAAGGTTTTTCAATATATGCTTCCGCTCCGAGTTGCAGTCCTTTCACCTTACTGTCAAGATCATTCTTAGCAGTAATGATTATAATTGGTATATGAGAGAAATCGGAATTTGCCTTTATCTGGCGGCATAGTTCCATACCATCCATCTCAGGCATCATTATGTCTGTCACCACTACATCCATAGTCTTTGATGCGAGTATATTCAGAGCTTCCTTACCGTTTGATGCTGTGGTAATTAAAAAAGAGGAGGCCAGTCGGTTGCTAAGCATTGTGCGTATGCCCTCGTTGTCTTCCACAATCAGTACCCTATAGCCGGATGCATCCAGTGGTGTTTGGTTAGATTCCTCCTCGTAGACAATGGAGGTGCCATGACTATCGGCGGTATCGGAATTATTCTTCTGGACAGAAGATTTGATGGGAAGCGACAGTACGAAAGTATTTTCCGGGGCAGCATTATTTTCAAGATATAGTGATCCTTCCAGCAGAACTGCAAGCGACTTTGACAAGGGAAGCCCAATCCCTACACCGTTTTTCTGTTCCTGCGATTTATCGGTCTGATAGAAAGTCTCAAAGATACGTTCTCTATTTTCTGCCATTATTTTCTCTCCGTCGGAAATCACCTTGATGAAGAGAGTATTATCCCCCTCTTCCAGCTTCACGGCAATATTCTTTTCGGCATACTTCATAGCGTTGTTAAGGAGGTTGCTTATGATTTTAGTGATGGCCTCGCGGTCGGTCACTGTTATAAGGGTGTCCTTATTTATATCACGTACAAGATTTTTGGCTCGCAGTGATATTGTTGGTTCAAAACGATCAAGTGTATATTTGAGTAGTTCCACTATATCGACCGCCTCCGGCTTAAGTCGGAGTTTTCCGGCCTCTATTTTCTGAAAATCAAGCAACTGGGAGGTGAGTTCAAGTAGTCTGGCCGTGTTCTGTCGTGTTACCTTAAGGTAATGTCCCGCCTCAGGACTGTTAAGTCCGCTTTCCTCCATAGCCTCGAGAGGCAGGTCTATGAGGGAGAGTGGGGTTCGTATCTCATGGGCAATTTCTGTGAAGAAGTTAAGTTTCTGCTTGTAGACCTCCTTTTCCTTATTGGATTCGAAGATCTGCTGACGTTCGTGAAGACGTTTATGCTCACGTCTGCGGTATAAAATAAAAATCATGACGATAAAACCTATTGCTACCATAATGTAGGCTGCGATAGCATATGGGGAGGCCCACCAAGGTAAGCTGATTATCAGCTTGATTCTATTGGTGGATACGATATCTCCGCACTCCATCTTCACTTCAAGAGTATATGTGGAAGGGGAGAGGTTGGTAAAGGAGATGCTGTTTCCCCGCATTGGAATCCAGTTATTCTCATCCGGCAGGAGGCGGTAATAGAATTTCTTGGATCCTTTCAGCATAATGGCGGAAGGTACTCCTACGGTAAGTGAAAACGTATTAAGGTCATATGGAATGCGGAGTTCCGCACAGTGTATGATATTGTCCTCTGAAAGCATCTTACCATTAGTTTCCCCATTACCGTGAAGGTCAAGTGATGTGAACAGAATCGGTAAATCGGAAGCAATCGTTTGTGTTTTATTTGGATTGAAGCGGACGATACCATTTGTGGTCCCGAAGAAGAGCGTACTGTCTCCATCACAGACAGCGGAATTATATGTAAACTCATTTGAAGGAAGTCCATCCGCTTTGGTATAGACGGCGATATGTTCGCCGTCAGGATCCATCTTTACCAATCCACGGTTTGTGCCAAACCATAGATTCCCTTTTCTGTCTTCCACCACCGGATAAACTACGTTGTCAGGCAAACCGTTCTCAATCCCATATGTAGTAAAGTCATCAGTTTCGCTGTTGTATCTGCTCAGCCCTCCTCTGTCGGTTGATATCCATATTCGTCCTTTTCGATCCTCCATGATTGAGTTTATGGAATTTGACTGTATGGATCCAATCTGTTTTGTATCATTATCAGGGGTGTAGAATACATACTTGTTTTCTTTCGGCAGGTAGTGGTATAGCCCGGATCCCATAGAGCCTATCCATATTGTGCCGTCGGATGCCTCAAAAAGAGTAAATATCCACTTATAATGAGTCTCCTCAACTCTTGTAAAGTTAGCGTTTCCTTTATCACGACGAAAAAGTGCATAACTCAATCCAACCCACTCATTTCCGTTTGAGTCTCTGAGATAGGCATAGACAGTATTTTCTTTCGACAACTGTTCGGGAAGATATTGATAAGGCATCTTGTCTTGCTCGTAAATCCATAGACCGGCACGGTCGGGCCCTACCAATATTTTACCATCTGATTTTGCTACACACATAATAGGTCTGGCAATGCCCAAAGGGGAAGGGACATTCAAGAACCGATTGGTATTGAGATCAAAGATGCTTATTCCATTGGATACACTTCCGCTTACAACCAGATTGCGTTCAGGGGTAATGGAGAGTCCCCTGATGCGGCGGCTATCGAAATCAATAGGCTCAATTGTAGAGAAGTGGAACGAATTCCTCTCAGTATAACTGACACCTCCGAAAACAGTCCCTATCCACATATTGTGATCTGAATCAGGATATAGGGTATAAGTTGTGTTATCAGAAAGAGAATTAAGATCGTTTGGCGAATGGAGAAAATGTCCTGAAGTCTTGTGTTTCATGTCATACACATATACACCGGCCTGAGTAGCTACCCATATCTCATTGGCTATAATAGCCAATGATCTCAAATATACATCATCCTGAATTCCTATATCCAGTCTATTGGCAGTATGGTTACCCTTGTCCAGAAGCCAAAGGGTTGCGTTTTCTGACGCAATCAGCAGTTTGCCATCGGTTAATGGCAGAATGCGGGCGAATTTTGTGTCGGAAGGAATATTAAAGTCCACCTCGACCATTTCATCATAACCTTTGTCATACCGGCATATCTTTCCATTAGATGTGCAAGCCCATAAAGTTGCATCCTCATCAAGACATATATCATTGAAATATTCTTCCTTATACTTGCTTCCGGAAGACATCTGATAGACTTTTGTTCCTTCATCCGACTTTCGAAATATGCCTTGATCAGGCACCAACACCCATATATTTCCTTTTGTGTCACCATTTATGCGCTGAACCCAATTTAATCCCCCCGTATCTTTGTCCCAGATATTAATATATGAGATCTGATCTTTCTTTGGATTATATGTATAGACACCTCGATCGGTACCGATCCAGATGATTCCATCATTTGATTCAAACAGAACACCTATATTATCATTTCCTTTCTGCAGAATCTTATCAAAGCAGTGATATTTCCTGATATTGACTCCGTCAAAACGGTTGAGTCCGTTCACTGTTCCAATCCAGACAAAACCATCCTTATCTCGCAGGATAGACTTGACATGATTTGCCGATAATCCGTCATCAATTGTAAGATGCGCAAAACCATAATCAAGATATTGTGCTTCCATGGCAATAGGAAGCTGTATAAAAAGGAACAAGGCAAATATACAGCCAAGCATTCTAAATGGAATATCTCCTACTTTAATATACGTCATGATATTGCGACTCTTATTTTATTTTAGACTGTAATTTGTTTTAGACTGCAAAATTAGTAGATTTTTGATATAGTCAGATAGAATATGAGAAATCAAAAATATAAATCTACTAAAAAAAATGATATCTATACTCATAAAAAGAATATGCTGCTCCAATGCCGTGACCGCCGACAGCATGCAGAGTAAAGCAATTAGATATCATGTTATTCTGATATTCAGTTTATTCCGAGGCAACCGTCATACTGATTTCCTCGGAATGAACTGAATCGTTTAGATTATGTTTCAGGATCAACGATAACCTTCATTCTGATCCTCAGAGGTCATATTTTCGTTCTGCTCGATTTCCTCGTTGGGGATAGGATAGCGCATATTGTGGGCATCTATTGTTCCCGAGCGTTTCGCCCATTTGTTTCTTTCCTTTACGTATTCCACAAACTTCCCGGTGCGTATGAGGTCGAACCGGCGCCAGTTCTCGCCGAAAAGCTCACGTATACGCTCATCCATTATTTTAACACGGAATTCATCGGCAGTGAGGTCGTTCCATCTCATGTTGGCGGGTAGATTGAAGCCCCAGGCGCGGTTTCTTACCTGATTCACTACCTCTACAGCATCCGAAGTGCGGTTAAGCTCGTTAAGGCACTCAGCATAGGAGAGAAGCACGTCGGCATAGCGNAGCATAGGAATGTTCTTGCCCGAGTTCCACATATTGTTCAGGCCAAGNCCGGAATGCTGGTCGGTACGGAAATCCTCATACTTCTTTACGTGGGGCTTAAGCTCATCATGGTCCTCGCCGAGGTCTTCCCATGCCACGCAGTCAAGATTCGGCGTCTCACCGTAATAGGAGAAGTCGTAGCGGATTGATTCATCCCGACGCAGGTCGCCGTCCTCCCAGATACCCCCTTCCGAAACACTGCTGTAGGCGTATTCAGTCACTACCACATGGTCGTAACCGGCAAAGTAACAGCCGTCGCTCCACCAGTTCTGGGCTACACGCGACCCGATCTGGAACATNATCTTGTTCTGGTTCGGAGTATTGTTGAATTGAAACTCATAGATGGATTCTGATGTATTGGGCTTGCTGTAGTCAAAGAGGTCAGCGAAGTTTACCAGTGAGTAGTTCATTTCCATGACTTTCCGAAAGCATTCCGCTGCCTTCGAAAAGTCCCGGAGCCCCGTTTCCACAGGTGCGGCCATGTAGGCCTTTCCCAGCAACGCATATCCTGCTCCTGAAGTGGCACGACCGGGGTCATTGCTTGATGGAGCGTATTTCGCCGCTTTTTCCAGATCTGATATAACGAATTTCCAGGTGTCTGTAAGGGACTGGCGCCCGTATCCAGTCTCGCCAACCTTGTTGAGGTCGATGACAGGAATCNCACCCCAGTATGCGGCCAGCTCCAGATCCATGAATCCTCTGATGAAGCATGCCTCTCCGAGAAGTTCGGCAGCCTTTGTTCCNGTCTGGATATCAGTNTTTTCAAGTGCCTTGATAATCTTGGCAGCTGCTGTCACTACCGGGAAACGGGCGTTCCATTGNTCCTTGACGCGCCCTGTGAGTGAGTTNAGGTTGGCGTCGTAGTTGTCAAGGCAGGCATTTTCACCGCCATCTTTCATCTGCAGTGCGCCTCGCTGGATCTCNTCGGTTCCNGTCATTAGGAACCATGCCCNCTCNTCGGAACGGGTCCAATCGCGCATNTTGTCGTAGATACCCGTAAGGTTGGTTTCTATATAGGAGAGGTCACTGTAGATCTGCTCTTCGGTAAGGCCCATCTGGCTGTCTTCCGTAAGNAAGTCGGAGCAGGAAGTCATTGTGCCAAGCGATATGGCCGCAAGTATGATTGTGATAATGTTTGTCTTCATTGATGTGGGTGTGTTAGAAAGTCAGGTTCAGNCCGAAGGTGAAGGAGCGGGTGGCAGGATAGCCNAAGTCGCCTGTCTCAGGNTCGAATCCTTTGTATTTGGTTACTGTGAAAAGGTTGGAGCCGGTGGCATACACTCTGATGTTGTCGAAATAGATGGCTTTCATCCATTTCTTCGGCAATGTATAGCTNAGTGTAAGGGTCGCCAGGCGAAGGTATGAGGTNTTCTGGATNGCGAAGTCAGTATCCCATGCATAATATGGATTGTAGCCTGAGGATGTGTTGGTTATCGCTCTCGGGAAGGCCCCGTTGGGATTCTGGATGCTCCAGCGGTCGAGGAGGTCGGCCGATGCCATGGAGGTGCCGGTAGAGGCGAGAAGTGACTCATAATAGTCGCTTATCTTCTTCCCTCCTATGGAGTAGTTGAAGATCGCGTTCAGGGTAAGACCTTTCCAGGAGAAATCGGTGGAGAAACCACCA
Organism: Bacteroides sp.; assembly: GCA_014801605.1. Lineage (GTDB taxonomy): Bacteria > Bacteroidota > Bacteroidia > Bacteroidales > Muribaculaceae > Lepagella. The sequence goes on along the minus strand of JAAVDU010000024.1, from coordinate 48,161 downwards.
TACATCTTGGGATCCATGCATCCAACGATTACACGGTCGTTCTGGTCTACTATCTTGTCGCCGTTCTGGTCAATGGCGAAGAGGTCGCCAATCCCTACATTTTTGCCGTTGTAGTTGATGCCCTCCCACTGGTCGCGGTTAGCNTCGGTAGCTATGCCACCGCTCTGAAGGGTATANATGGAGTTGAGCGATTCACCGAGGAAGATGTTGCCTGTGCGCTCCGTTCCGTTGAGGATTCTGTTCACGCCGCCGTGTAGCTTTTTGACCTTGTTGTGGTCGAGAGAGAGATTGGCAGAGACGTTCCATGTGAAGTCCGGAAGATCAATCGGAGTGGCACTGACAGTCATCTCAAAGCCACGGTTAGTGACGGAGCCTATGTTTTCCCATTCCTCGCTGTAGCCGGAGGTCAGGGCCAGGGAATGCTTCATGAGAAGGTTGTCGTTGTTGATGAAGAATCCATCCAGAGAGAGACGCAGGCGGTTGTTGAGGAACGCCATGTCAAGGCCGATGTTCGTCTGCTTCTGCTTTTCCCAGGTGAGAAGGGGGTTTCCCAGAAGTCCGCTTGTNGCNTAGGATGCCGCGCCATTGCTTACCGTTGAATAGTACATAGTGGCGTAGGCATAGTTCTCNATATCCTGATTGCCGACTACACCGTAGCCTACGCGAAGCTTAAGGTTGTCGAAGACATGCTGATCCTCCATAAACTTCTCGTTCGAGACTGCCCAGTTGGCTGAGAACGACGGAAAGATGCCCCATTTGTGACCGGGTCCGAATTTTGAAGATCCATCGTAACGGGCGGTAGCCGTAATGTAATAGCGCTGGTCGTAGTTGTAATTTGCCCTTACAAGGTAAGAGAGAAGGGATGACGCGTAGAAGTTGGAGCCTATCACTTTCTTATCGTTAGCTGCCGCTCCTTCCAGATCATTAAATCCCAGATCGTTAGAGGCAAAACGATCACCCTGAGCTTTAGTATAGTTGAATGAGGTGCGGGAAGCCGATGTGCCGACGAGGAAGTCCGTGTTGTGTACGTCTCCGAAAGTATGTCGGTAAGTCACGGTATTGTCCCACTGCCATGACAGCTTGGTCCAGCGTTCATGCTTTGCTCTTGCGTCTCCGTTGTAGTTGCGGATTGCCTGCTGGATATAGTCGGGGGTATATTCCATCCATGTCTGGTTGGCGAGATCGAATGCGAATGTAGAGCGGATGTTCAGCCCTTCGATAGGATTCACATTGACGTAGTTTGAAGAGATAAGACGGTCGCGTACACGTTTTTGGTCCACTTCAAGGGAGTTGTAGGGATTAAAGTCGTTGTTATTCGACTCCGTGTGGGCGCGGTAGTAAAGCGTAAGGTAATCGTAGGTATAGCGTGTGGCCGGATCCTGATAGGGGGCTGGGTTGAGCATTGGATTGGCGCTCATCGCCTGATTGAATACGTCATCGGTAGGAATCTTGTCATCGGTGCGAGAGAACTGTGTGTTTGTGCCCACCTTCAGCCATGACTTGATATCGGAATCTACATTTACACGCCCTGAGTACCGGTTGTTTTTAGTGCCTATGGTTATACCTTTTATGCCACTGTAGCTGAAACTTGCGAAAAGATTATACTTTTCACCTCCGTTTGCGAAGCTTACGGTATGGCTTTGGGTCACTCCTGTCTGAGTGAAGCGGTCGAGCCAATCGTATGATTCCCCTGAATTATATGTGGCCAGCTCCTCTGCGGAGAATGCTGTGTTGGTTCCTAGCAGAGTAGACTGTATGTATGCGTTGCGGTCAGCATCAGGATTGGCGAACATATATCCGTTGGCGAAAGCATCGATTCTGAGGTCGCCAAGCTGGCGTGCGTTCATAGTTTTCGGACGGTGTGCGATGTAAGATGTCTGTATCCAGCCGTCGTAAGTCACCTTGCCTTCCCCCTTACTACCTTTCTTTGTGGTGATTAATATAACGCCGTTGGCACCGCGCGACCCGTATATTGCGGTTGCGGAAGCATCCTTGAGCACTTGGATTGACTCTACATCTTCAGGATTTATGGAATTGAATGAGCCAAATTCACCGTCCATCACGAGGCCGTCAATTACATATATTGGCGACGCTCCGGAGTTGATGGTGTTGATGCCTCGTACTCTCACCGTAGCGTCTTCGCCGGGCTTACCGCTTGGTGTCACCATCAGGCCAGCCATTTTCCCCTGCAGGGCACCGGCTACGGTAGTAGAGGGAGTTTCGTTGAGTTTCTCGGCATCAAGATATCCCACTGATCCGGTAAGGTCGGCTTTTTTCATTACAGCTCCGACAACCACCACCTCATCTAGTACGGAGGAGTTCTCGGAAAGGGATATGTTCATCTGTCCATCGGCCGGCACCTTAAAGTCGGCGGTAGTATATCCAACGTATGAGACCTGTAGAATGCTACCCACTTCAACTTTAAGGCTGAAGTCACCGTCAATTCCGGTTGCAGTTCCGTTGGAGGTGCCTTTTACGATGATGGTTGCNCCTATAAGGGGTTCCTGTGTAGCGGAGTCAACCACAACGCCACTGACTGTAATGATATCTCCAGCCAGCATAGGCAATGCCGCCAAAAGAATCATTATTAGAGTTGCTAATTTTTTCATGATGGTGTAAATTATGATTGTAAGATTATTAAATTTCCTCAATATGTAGAACGGTACTGTCGAAGTTATTACCGCCGTTAAGCGCGATTCCCTCGTTCATAAGGTAGTCGCCCGGGAAGATCTGACCGTCACCGTAGAATGAGGGCCACCCGGCCTTGTTGATTTCAGTAATCCTGTAATTTTTATTTGGATCAAGACCCTTCAGGCGTGTCTGGAAGAANGTAGTCCTGCCATGATATTTCATGCTGTAGGCGAAGAACACCGATTCTTTTCCATCTTTCGACACATACTGATGAGAAGCCCATCCGCTCCCGTCTTCAGGATTCTTAAGCCGGTATAAGTCGCCGAATTGTACGATAGGGCGTATATTCTTATAGGCTGCGATAGCGTTCTTTGCAAATTCCCATTCCTTTTCATTGAGATGCTTTGGCTGAAGTTCCAGTCCGAGGCGGCCTGACATTGCAACGTCAAAACGGTACTTCAAGGGAGCCATCATTCCTGTCTGGTGGTTTGGACTGGTTGAAACATGCGAAGCTGTGGCGATTGCGGGATAGAAGAGGTTTGTGCTGTGCTGGATGCGGATACGGTCAAGGGCGTTGGTGTTGTCGCTTGTCCAGAATTCATCGTGNTATTTNAGNGCNCCCATNTCNAGGCGNGCNCCNCCNGAGCTGCAGAGCTGNATNNTNACNTCGGGATGNGNTTCCCTNATCCTNTCATATACNGANTANAGNCCTTTNGTNTANTCNATCCAGAAATGAGACTGACGGTCGGCNGGNAGATNNTCNGANCCGAAGTCTGTTATGAATCGGTTGGCGTCCCATTTGATGTAGCTGATATCAGGACTTAAGGCTACTACATCATCGAATGTCTTGACTATGAAATCCTGTACTTCGGGATTTGTAAGATCAAGAATCCACTGTTGACGTATCTGAAGCTTTTCACGATTACCGCTATTGACAATCCACTCCGGGTGTGTCTCGGCAAGCCGACTTTTAGGATTCACCATCTCCGGTTCGATCCATATACCGAATTTAAGCCCGTTCTTAACTGCATGCTTGGCCAAATAGTCTATACCTCTCGGAAGTTTCTCCGTATTCACCTGCCAGTCTCCCAGACCCGAATGATCGGTGTTTCTTGCGTATTCACCGTTGCCGAACCAACCATCGTCAAGAACAAACATTTCAACGCCTATCTTGGCAGCGTCCTCAATCATATCCGTAATAGTCTTCTCGTTGAAATTCATGTAGGCGCCTTCCCAGCTGTTGAGCACCACCGGGCGTTCCATATCAGGGTGAGCGAGGGAATGATTCCGTATCCAATCGTGAAGGTTACGCGACACTTGCCCGCGTCCCTTATCACTGAATGTCCATACCATATCGGGTGTGGTCAGGCTTTGGCCATTGTCAAGATAGTAAGTTGAGGCGAAGTCATTTACGCCACCTACCACATTCATGCGTCCACATTCATCTTGTTCAAAGGTCAGCTTGTAGTTGCCTGACCATGCAAGAGCGCCTCCATAGATATCTCCATAATCTTCATGTGCCGGACTGTTGAGAGAGAGCAGGAAGGCGGGATTNGCTGTCTGGGTAGCCTGTACCCCTCTTTTTGATTCCACACTCTTTATCCCTGGCTGAAGTTGCTCCTCTACAAGCTGCATCTCCGTTGCCCATACACCATGAAAATGCGTAAGGTAGTAGGAATCGGCATGTAGCGGCAGATAGGTGGAGGCAAGGTTTTCCACTGTGAGTTGTCCATCCTCTTTATTGGTAAGCGTGGCTGATTGGGTAATGACATTTTCCTTGCCATAGGCATTGAATGTCAGGGTAAGGTCAACGTTATACAGAGGATCGTTAAGNTGTATCTCTGTCCTTGTTACGTCATCTTCCGGCTTGGTGACTGAGTGGGATACATATTTAAGGTGTGTGGTATGCGATCCATCAGAATGTACCAGCTTGAGAGCGGGAGATATCATCACATATCCTCCATAAGCGGGAAACGCCTGAGGTGCGAATCCGGATCCATTGTCAGGTTGTTCGCGGTATTTCTTCATCTGGTATGGAAGGACGTTCTCAAATTTCTTTCCATAATAATTATGTATCAGGTTACCGTTCTCAGCTACGGTCATCACCATTTCTGTGTCGTCGGTGGATACTCTGATGAGTGGATTCTCTTTGGCCGTAATGCTAAGGCAAGCGGAGATTGCCATTGTGACCGTTAAAATTCTTTTCAACATCATGGTTTAATTTTGCGGTGTTATTTTGTATTTCGGTTGTCTGTTATCGACACTGCAAAATTACTATCGGGTCATCCCTCCAGAAAATAATCATGCGTCAAACGTATGGTAATCTCACACCAAAGCGCTAATTTATAGTAGGATGAACTGAAATTACCAATTCATTGACGCAAAACAGCCAAACCATATAAATATAATCAAATGAAGCTTTGAAATATATCCCGGGCAACCATGATAAGGACACTGGTACCCATGATTTTTTAACAGCAAGGAAAATCCCGTTGAATATGACTACATTCAACGGGATTTTCCTTGCTGTGTGTTTCTATTGGTCAGTATTGGATCTCCACTTTCCTCTCGCGGGAGCAGGGAGCTTTCGGAAGGTTGAGGGTGGTGCAGCGTGTGGCGGCATCATACTTCACATCTACCTTCTTGCCGTCGGCCTCGGCCGCTTGCGGACGGTCGGTATTGAAGATTCTGAGTTCATAGCCTCTCTCCTCCGGGAGACGGTCGGCGCTTCCCTTGCGGGGTGAGATGGTGTAGACACCTTTATTCCCATTCATCTTGTGGGAGATGCGGGTTGTGGCATAGTTGGTGTCATAGTCGTTGGAGTCGCCTGAATCCTCGTAAAGTTCCGTTTCTCCGGCTTTTCCGGCTACGATGTTGATGATCAGATTGTCAGGACGCTCCGTCATGCTCTTTACAGATGCCGGATTGTTGACTATCACACTTCCCTCCTTGAAGAAGTAGGGAATCTGGTCGAGAGCATATTCAAGCGTTTCACTCTTACCACCTTCGATCAGTTTATTGTGGGCNACCGACCACCAGTTGCCCTCCGGGAACCATACAGTCTTCTTGCTCACACCGTTTTCAGAAGCCTCCACTATGGGCGCCACAAGGATATCGTCGCCAAAGTAATATTCACCCTCATTGGTGTATGCCTCATCAACCTCCGGATGNTCGTAATATAGCGGACGGCAGATGCCTACACCTGTGTCGTAGCACTGTCTTGCCATGGTGTAGAGGTAGGGGAACATCGCATATCTGAGCTTGACAGCTTTGTTCATGTCGGCGAAGTTGTCGTAGGTCCAGATGAGACGNTTGATGGTGGTCCCCTTTGAAGCATGCGTTCTGAAGATCGGGGTGAAGACACCGAACTGAATCCACCGCAGCAGGAGCTCGGGATCGTTGAAGTCCTGGCTTGAGTCGGGCATATGTCCCCCCAGGTCATGTCCCCAGTAGCCGTAACCTACATTGGATGCGGTAGCTGTGAAATAGGGCTCGAAAGCGAGGGTAGGATAATTGATATAGGTATCGCCGGAGAAGCCTATCTGATAACGATGGCTTCCCAGACCACCCCAGCGATGGAAAATCAGCGGGCGACGGTCGGGNCGGTTCTTCTTCATCTCATTGAAGAATACGTGGTTGCACCAGAATGTCTCACCAAGACCTTCTACATAGGGACTTGTAAGATATTGTTGCCAGTCGAGCCACCAGAAGTCGACACCCTGCTTCTCGAAGGGGCGTATGAAGTTTTTAAAGAAAGCCTTGGCGAATTTCTTATCCTCAAGGTTCCAGGGTATGCGTTCCTGCTTTGAGGGATCAAGACCGAGATCCTGCGCCATAGCCGGGTATATATCCTCGTCAGGGGCCACGCCGTCGGCCGGGTGGAGATTGAGGGCTATATGCAGGTTGGCGTCGTGGATATCGTTCAGAAGGGAATCGGGATTGGGGATGAGTTTGGTGTTCCAGCTCCAGCCGGTCCAGCCTCCACGGCCGTCCGATACACCCTCCTCGCCGTTCCAGTGCCAGTCCATGTCGAGGATCATGACATCGGCGTTGATGTCGTTCTCCTTGAGGTTATGGATTATGTCGCGGAAATCGTCGGCGGTATAATTATCATACTTGCTATACCAGTATCCGAACACATAATCCGGGGGGAGGGGAATCTTTCCGGCGATAACAGTAAAATCTTTCAGAGCTCTCTTATAGTCGTGGCCATATCCCATGAAATAGAGGTCGAGAGCTTCGGGATCAGCTCTCTCGGCCACCCAGTCGATGCCATCTTCGTCGGGCACCAAAGCAAGCGAGCGACTTCCGTCGGCACGCTCGGCGGAGGGGGAGTCATCAATAACGGCCCATCCGGATCGGGATATTACACCCTGTTCCATTTTGGATCTATGGCTGTCGCCATTGTTGCCGTCGAGAGTGCGGTAAGTGCCCTTCAGGTTTTGGTCGTCGTGCAGGCCGGGATACCATACCACCTCCTCGCCGTTGAGATCCATCGTGATGTTTAGATTCTCGGGAGAGGGGTTCTGCAGATCGGGTACAGTCCCTTTTTTGTATTTCAACTTGAGTTTGTCGGTGTGTATTTCCAGCCATTCGTCGTCCCCCTCCACCTTGTATTCAGGGGTGGGAGTGTTGCGGTTGATCACTGCGAAAGTGGCGTTGTCTTCGAATTTACCTGCCGGACTGTATTCCACCCGGATCATCTCCGGAGTCAGGACAGTGAACCTCATATTTCCCGATTCAACGACAGCGTCGTTCGACGCCACCGGATCGGGAGCGAGATTTCGGGTAGCCGTTCCCGATGAGCCGCACGAAGCCAGAGATGCCGAGGCAAGTGCGAGCGACCATAAGATCTTTTTCATGATGATATATTTTAAAAAGCGATATAACAGACATAACAATTGTCTGTTGCCACAAAGTTAGCTAAATTAACTCAGTATAGCAAATGTATTAAACTCATCATGTCTAAGCCCCCCTCACCGCAGTAAGAAGATAGGGGTGTCTGATTTGAAATGATATCGGCAGGATTGAGGGAATCCTGCCGATATAGAGCATTTATGATCTTATTTTATCTTATGATTATNTTTTNNCGGTTGTGNATGTAGATTCCGGGAGAGGAGGGTTGGCTGATCCTTATGCCGGTGACAGTAAACCATGCATCATCCTCATGCGGATACCCATTCTCGCTGATCTCATTGATTCCTGCCTGCGAATTATCGTAGAATCCCTTCATCTCAATAGAGAGATTATCAAAATCCGCGGTAAGGTCGCCGACTGCTGTGAGGGAAACAGTGTTTTTGTCGGGTCGTAGGTTAGCGTCGAATGAGACTGTCCCCAGCACATTGCGATTTCCTGTAGCTGGCAAAGCGACAGTCCGGTCTCCTTCATCAGTCGACACTTTGATCTCTCCCCCTTTAGCCGAAGTGTAACGAAGTGTCACCTCATAGCAAGCCGAGGAGGGGACATTGAGCTTCCATTCCACGCCATCTCCGGAATTGACTGTCACAAGCTGACCGTTGGAGGCGTTGGCGAATCTTCTTTCCTTTGCTGCGCCAAGCAGAGTCTGGTTCTCGGCTTCATAAGCCTCACTCTTCCACGTTCCTCCTCCAGGAATGATGTAGAGATAGTCAAGGTCGATCCCCGGGGTAGAGCGGCTGGGCTCCAATGTGATTGAATTCTCGCCTTGGGCGAGAGGCACCACCATAAGGAACTCATCCATCTGATCGGCATTGTTCCCTGCTCCTGTGGTGTCGAGTTCATATTGATCGGCATCGTTGCCATTTATGCTTACCGACAACGTTGATTTCGGATTCTTCATACCGTAACCGAGTGCAAGCTCATACACTCCCGATGTCGGAGCGTTGTAAGTGAAGGTGACCGTGGAACCCTTTCCGAAGTTTGATATTTTCTTACCTCCGGAACATAGAGGATCATCTTTGACAGCGATTTTTCTTGAGGAGCTATCCAAAAATTCAGCATCTTCCGCTTCAAGAAAATTCTCTGCTATCGATTCCCTCAAGGGTAAGACAATGCAGGTCTCCGTATTCCCGACCAGACGTGTAGCCTGATGACACATCCATTCATAGAGCGTCCATCCTCTCGGGATAGTCACTGTGGTGCCATTCAGCGGACTATCACCCACCTTCCGCTCGAATGTGGTCATATCCCATGCATCATTCTCCACCACAAACATTGTCATGGCCCTGGCCACTTCCCAACACCAGGCACCATCGGTCGACATTCCGTTGCTTCCGAAGTCATGCCACCCGGTGATATAGCCTTGTTCCACCTGCTTTCCGGTGTTTTTCTCCACACGTCGGTTAAAGATATCAAAAAGGATGGTCTCACACCAATCCATATATTTCGAATCCTTAGTGACTTGATATAAGGCATTTGTGGCCTCGAAAAATGTAGACTGGTCATGCAGTGTGCGCCGTCCTTGCACGAATTGGTTCTGATCTACCTGTTTCCCTCCGTATGTGCCGTGAAATTCAGGGCGCCATCCTTCCGACACTCCCTCTTTGGGTTGCCCCGAATGTTCCAGATTGTCGTAATGGTCGTAGAGTGTCTCAGCCACCCAATTCCATATGTTGACAGCTTTGGTGAGATATTCCTCCTCACCGGTGGCTTGATAGATATAGGCTCCTAANGCNGCCACACCACTGTTGCTCAGGGGNGACTTCACTACATTGCTGAAATTACCGGTAAGCTCATCGTGTACATTCGGACGCACCTGCCACCAAAGCCCTTTGGTGCCGTCAGGAGCATTATATCCGAGTGAGTCCCACACATCGCCGGGTCCATGACAGCCTCTTTCAAAGAGAGTGTCGAAAACTGTCTTTGCACCTTCCACCCACCGTTCGTTACCACCCGTACGATAGGCGCGTATAAGAGAGAGAGCCAGCCAAAGCTGATCGTCAATATATTCATTCCAGCCAAGCCCCCAGCTGTTGTCGTAGTGTATCCAGAATCCCTCACAGAGCTCGTCGGCAAGACGCGACGCAAGCCTGTCGTCGGCGAATGAGGCCTGATCTGAGGTCGCCATCTGGCAGAGGTTCTGCTCCCAGTAATACCGATAGCTTGTGGAGTTCTCTCCTTGAGTCTTATAACCGGTGTAATACTTGCCGTTTTTACTGAACTTACGGTTAAGCTTTGCGTTTTTGAACCCGTTGAAGGAATCGCGCACCATCCGGTAGATATCGGTTTGATCCTGCAGATCATAGTCTCTTGCCGAGAGTGTAGGGGATACCAACCCGCATAGAGCCAGTGCCGCTATTAACTTCTTCATGATATCAAGTTTTTATCGTTTTACAATAATCTTATTCCTGTGGATGTAGATTCCGGCCTCCGCAGGCTTCGACATCCTTATACCGCCGAGAGTGTACCATCCGTCATCGTCATTGTCGATGTCGACTGTCATGTCTTCAACACCCGAATCCGGAGCTACTCCAAGCAACCTGAATGAATTCAACTCCACATTGTTGCCACCATGATTGGCTGTCACATTCAAACGGTAATGCCTGAATGGCTTGCCGTGTGAGGGATTGTTCACTGTGTAATTCTCCTTCAGGATTCCGGCCCGACGCAGTTTGTCGACCCCTTCGAGAAGGAACAATCCGCTGAGCACNACAGATGAGTCGTATGTGTCAAGATCCGCCTCTCCACGATCCTGCCAGTTGGCCATAATCGTAAGGTCAGGCTTCAGCAACGCCGACAAATAGAGTGATCGTGCATTTTCGAGGAGATAATTGGCATAGCGTATCTCGCGTTGCTCATCAAGAAGGCCGGAGAGTATCCATTCTGTTATATATCTGATATATATTCCTTTAAATAGGCCGCCATCCCCCTTGCCGTTCTCACACAGTATTCCATTCGGTGAATACCAGCGGCTGTCGATACTNTTATCCATGAGGTCGACTGCGATATCATAATATTTATTATCTCCTGTGGCTTTGTAAAGCCCTAAAAGTCCTCCTACCCATGTGCCTTGATTGTAGGTGAAGGCCCATCCGCGACTCGGTTGCTCGGGTCCATCCTTTACAAAGCCATCGTCAAAGAGATTGTGCCGGAGCATGAAATCGAAAATCATCTCCGATTTCTCAAGATACGCCTCCTCACCGGTGATCTCATAGAGATAATTGGCACATATCATTGCGGGAGCATTTGAACATGAATTCTTGCTTGAAAGCACTCCCCGCTGGCTGCCGACAGTCCAGAGTATACCTCCNGTAGTATCGTCCCAACTCTGCCAGATCCAGTCAAAAAGCTGTTTAGCCTCTTCCAGCCATTTGCTTTTCTCAATCGAGAGATTCCAATAAGCATGACAACAGGCTATACACATCCATTCCATGTCGTCGTTGAAATCGTTGAACAGGTCCTGACGTGCGGCATTGTATGCGGTGTACATTCCGGTGCGTATCTGACGTGCGGAGGTCTGATAAGCGTTTTTCCCGGTGCGTGCGTATGCATCCACGTATGCATCCACAGCATGTGCCATCCACCAGTAATTATAGCCCCTGTTGATTTTATCCGGATCAGCACTCCAGCTATGAATGAGATAGCTTCCGTTGCCCCATGGTTTGTTGAATTTTTTCGAGAGCATAGCATATATGTCGTCGGCTGCTTTGCCGAAATCAATTCCTATTCCGGGATTCCCGAGATAATAATCTACGGAATAGTTATCGGCAGATAGCTGAGGCTGATTGCTGCGCATATCGAGAGAGACCCAGTTCTCTCCGTCGTCAGATCCGGAAAGCTCCCACACTCTCGGCCTGTCGGTCTTCTTGCCGGAGCTTCCCATGCCGATAGAATAGCCCGATATTGCTATGGGTTCATCAAGATCAAACTGCGCATTTACATTCCATGCATTGTCACCGATCACTCCATTGTCAAAGAAGTTCTTCCCGAGTGACATATAACCTTGCTGAAATATTGCGGGGTCTCCGGGATTATTACCNAGCAACTGNAGTTCGGAAAGTTCCAGCACAGAGCCTCCGTTTATGGTGTTGCGGAACTCGATCTTATACTGAGGATGTGATTTGCTTCCGACAGTGGANGCGAAATTCACAAAAGCCAACGGAAACGACATGGCNTTGATCCTTCTCTCCACTTTCCAATCAGCAGTGTCGGCGTCCCTGCTGTAGACGTAGACCTGCTTGGGAGAGTATGCCACATCCTCGCCGGCAACAAAGTTTATGGCTCCTACATTTACGGGATGATCGAATTTCACAATCAAGGCCGGCGTACCGCCATTGGCCTCAATTCTGGCAATAGTGGAGTCGAGGCCATCGAAGAGCGCCCGGGAATCAGAAAGTGTGGCGTTCTCTACCCCGATCTCTACCGCATCGGAAAGTAGATTGGATTCCAGCATGGTCTGCTGNGCATTCGCTCCTATTCCCGCTATGAGGGAGAGGAGAAGAATTGATTTTCTTTGTATCATGATCAGACTCATAATGGGATTAGGATTTATAATAAAAATTTCTTTGAGAAGGATGCCGAACCGTGGTGTACATTCGCAACCGCGGCCCCTGAAAAGGATTTGACATCAAACTCATTGCAACCCGATCTCAGGGACTTACGCATCATCTCGTTGCCATCAATTCCATAAAGGGTGAATTCTCCTTCCTCAAGGGAGTTGACTACGATATGGCCGTCGATTAATCGAATCTCCGGAGTGAGAAAATCAGCGGCTGTTACATTCACGCCACTGCCTGCCGGAAGATCGCTCACCTCCTTCATCAAGAGGATACGGTCAAAGGCAGGTGTAGCTGATCTNCCGGCGCTATAAATCTTGAGAGTGTTTCTTCCCTTTTTGAGATTTACACGGATAGTGGTGAATCCCAGAGGATCGTGAGATGACTCTCCCCCCGCCTTATTGAATGAATGTTGCAGGGCCTCGTCATCATTGACCTGCACATATGCGGTCGACTTATTTTCGTTGGTATAGAAAAAAGTCAGAGTGTACTCACCCTCATAGTCGGCTTCGATATCGTCAAACAGTATTGACTGTGTGGAGGCATTGTTCATTACCTGCGCTTTCTTACCTTGCGAGCACCAGGCATTGTCGGTGGCTACCCCCACACCTTGCACATAATCCTCAGCCTCGCGCCGTATTGTGTAAGGGTAGGCTAATTCATTGCTTTCAGAGAGTATCATAGCCCAGCCGTCCTGATGCTTGAGATTGAAATACACAGTCTGGTCGGAAGTCACCTCTCTCTTCTCGAAAGCTATGTCGGTGGCATGCACCCCCTGATGATATATATAAGCATAATATTTTACTCCCGGGGAGAGGAAATCCAGTTTGACGCTTTGGGTGCGCGCTTTAGGCGACACACCGGCCACCCACCATTCCTCACCTGCGCGACGGGCAATAATCACCTCAGCAGGGTCGTTGTTATCTAATTTCGAGCTTTTGCCCGGCACAGCTTTCAGACATTTGATCTCATCCCATGTGCAGGGTACATTTCTCAACAATGGAGTCGACTCCCTTCCGAGGAAGTTGGAGGGGGTGTCGCATGTGGTCAGGAAGCCGGATTCATAGAGCACAGGCAAAGCCGACTGATAGGCCCATGAAGTGTTGGCGGTGGCACATCCATCCATCTTCCCGAACCTTACAGGCGTATAGTCCATCGGTCCTACGACGTTTCGTGTAAGGGCGAGATTGGCGCCATGGCTCACAGGACAGAGATGACCCCAGTCTTTATACATCTCTCCTCCGTAGTTGGCCTCGGTGGTCATGAGATGCGGCCATGTACGCTCTGTGCCTGTGGGGAGATTGCATCCATGGAAATTCACCATCAGCTTGCAATCTGCAGCGGCCTGGAGCAACAGCTGATACTTCTTCTGCATCACCAGTTCATCACCGGTAAAGAAGTCGATTTTCACACCTGCAATTCCAAGATCGGCCCATTCTTTCAGAATCCGGTAGTTCTTGTCGTAATCAGAATTGTCAAAACGGTTCTGATGGCTCCAGAGCAATATTCTCACCCCTTTCTCAGCGGCATATGCAGTCACATCCGCGAGATTGACACGACCGTCCCATCCATCATCGAGAAGGAAATAAGGCCAGCCCATAAAGGCGGCGAAGTCAATATATTTCCGGCAACGTTCAAGTGTGACATTGCCGTTGCGGTTGCCATCCTCCGCACCCCAGTCCCATGAGGCGATACCCGGTTTGACCCATTCTTCCCAACCCTCAAGAGTGGTGTCGTCGCAGAGATTCTGGACAAGTGTAGACTCCACAATCTCTGTGGTCTTGCCCATTATCATCGCACGCCATTGTGAGCAGAACGCATCAGTAGTGATGGAGGAATTCCCCTCTATATCAAAAATCAGCTGTTTTGATTTCTCCCCGGGCCTGATTCTTGAGGCTGCCATCTGCCCCATGTTGTTGGCTTCCGTGAGAAGGATATGCTCATTGGCAAGACATTGTATCAATAGGGGGGCACAATATCCGTTTTCGTTCGTGAGTTCCGACCATACTCTGGGATCGAAGAACCCCCCATACTCATGGCCATAATTAAGGCTCCAGCACTTTTGAAAGGTGGCGATATTGAATTCAGAGAGATCGTCAGTAATTGAAGTGCCTTTTTTATTCTTCACCTCATAACGGAAAGCCACACCGTCATCATAGACCCGGAATCTTACTGTAAGACCTTTAAGTTGCTTCTCATTAGCCACTACCGTCAGCTCGTTGTAGCAGTTTCGCGCCGTTGACACTTTTCCGTGAGGTAGACGATANATCTCGTCGTGGCTCTCTTCGGCCCATTCCACACCTTGAGAGAAACGGTTGATCGCTCCGGATGTGTATTTTAGGCCGAGGGCAGAGGTGTCGATCATCTTACGTCCACCTTTTTTTACTGAATAAGAGAGTGATGTGTCGTCGTTATACGTCACACACAGTTCAATTTTTCCGTCAGGGGAGGTTATGGTTTTCGACTCCTCGGCATGCATCATGGAGGTACCTCCGAAGGATACCAGGAAGAGTAAAGGGAATATATTTCTTTTCATTTCACAACACGGTTAATATCTTATTAAAAAATTATTTTTTCGCTGTCGTCTACCGACTGGTTTTAAAATCATTATAGCTCATTGGAATTAATATTACAGAAANCCGGATTGAAGGTCATGGAGCGGGATAAATAAAATTCGGTAGAGGGGTATCCCTAAAATCCCCTCTACCGAATGGAGTCAGTTGTTACTTCACTACTACTTTCACAGCNTTATCACCGATTCTTACGATATAAAGACCGGCTGAAAGAGCAACATTGTTTGTACCGGCGGCTACTATGCCGGCGGCTACGTTGACACCGTTTGCTGTGTAGATGCCGAAGGAGGCCCCGGCCTCACCCTCGAAAGCAACCTCACCTTTGAGACCTGCTACCTTGGCAACGGCTTTTACTTCTACTTTCTCAACACCTGTGGCTTCTGTGCCGTAAAGCTGGAATGCCGCCATATGGGGCTGATAAGCCTGAGCATTGGGAATTGTGAGTTTGTAGGAATCATAGGCAGAAGCGGGCTCAACGGGTATGATCACAGCAGCACCCTGAGCCACCCAGTTCATATTCTCAACCTCAGAGATCATCTCCTCGCCTCCAGAGAGCGACCACCCACGGAGATTACGGGCCTGCTGAGAAGCGCGATAAGGGATGGCTACCAGATAGGAGTCGAGCAGATATTCCGTATCAAGCTTTACTTCGATCTCCACAGGGTCATTACCCTCGTTGCGTGTCCACCATGTAGTGTTGAAGCCATCGGCAATCTTACCGATACCCTCCGGACCTGAAGCATCAGGCCATCCACCGTCGTTAGAGATGATGTTGGCGGCATTTACAAGACCCACAGGATTGTGCGACTCATTGGCTACATAGGGATAACCGTATACGGAGAGTTCTGCGAGAGAGGCATCCTGATCGCCGGCTATTGTAAGGCGAACGTATTTAGTAGGAATTACCTCGTTGTAGAGATTACCCTCACTGCCACGTGCAATCGCCTTGGTGGTGAACTTATAGAAGTTGGCCGGAATCTCAAGAGCGAGCCAGTTCTCACCATCGTTGGAGTATTCAAGCTTCCAGTCGGCAGTGTTGTTCTCTGTGGCGATACCGAAGCCTGTGATGACGGTATTCCAGGGGAATTCCAGGGTAACGGTGCCCTCTTTCTTATCAGCATTCACCGAGGTCCATTCGCTGAAGTCACGTATGGCACTGAGATCATCGAATATATCCGATGTATACTTGGCAGCGCTTGAAAGAGCATACTGCGGATATTTCACCGAGGTGTCTTTCTGAGGTGCCTCATACCAATCGGCGCTGAAGGGGACAAGTTCGAAACAGTCTGCTACAGGGCCATAGTTGGAACCATCGCCGCTGAGTTTAAGAGTCTGTTTCCCCTCCTTCAGATACACCGGCACATAGATATAAGAATGTGCTGAATCCCAGTTGCCGCTTGTNCCGGCAGCAGTCGCTGTAATTGCAGGATAATCTTCGGCAGTGATGACGAAGGGACGGTTTTGCATGGTGCAATACCATAGACGCATCAGATAGGCACCCTCCTCGGGTATGTCGAGGCTATAAAGCCCATAGGCTCCCATATCAAGGGCGGCCCCGGTATAGTTGCCTGAAGTTTCATTCGTATGGAAAGGATTGCGGACATCAGGATTTGAAACCTCAAATCCCCCCTCAGCCTCTATAAAGATCGGAGCCACTGCTGAATCAGCGAAATCATCAGCGTTCTTATCGGAATCGGCCACCTTGGTGAAGGCAAACTTATAGATATTGGGAAGATAGTTGAAATTGGTGTTCCCTTCCTGACCTGCAATAGGATAGTAGATGGGAGCCGCCGACACCTTGATGATGTTCTCACCGGCATTGAGCCAAACTTTTACGATGGAGACAGCAGGTGTGTTATATCCGTTCTCCTCATCGTAATCGCCGAGACCCCATGCGTCGGTGGTAGAGCATCTTACAATCTCCTCTTTGCAGTCATTTACCTTAACGGCGATGTATCTCTGGTCCATGGTGAAATATGAGATTGCGAGCTCATATTCTCCGGCCTCCTGAGCCTCAACGGCATATTTGATGCCGGTGTACTCACCATTGAGATATTCTGAATAAAGTATGTGTTTGACACCGGGTTGGCCCAGACACTCTGCATCGGCGTAATTCACGCCGGCTACCTCAACCACGTTTGGCGCGGGAAGATTGTCGGCCGTCTGTTTGTCACCGGCTTGGAAAACGATATCTTGCGCGGGGGCAAGACCGGCACCGAATGCGATGCCTAATACGGGTAGGATGATTCTTTTCATAATGTGTTATGTCAGGGAAAAAAGGGGGGCATACCGGAGCATGCCCCCCTCTTCAGTTTGTAGATTTATTGATTAGCGAATTACGACTTTCTTAACGATATTACCAATTCTTACGACATAGAGGCCGGGATTGAGGGCAACGGTGTTGCCGTTGGCGGATGCCTTGCCGGATGCTACGTTCATACCATTGATAGAGTAGATGCCATAGGCGGTACCCTCGTTAGCGGAGAAGCTGATTGCACCACGCTCGATGCTCACTGCGACAGCATTTTCGAGAACCTCATTTACAGAAGAATCAAGGCCTGAATAGTTGTCGGTGAAGAGCTGGAGCTCAGAAAGCTGGAGTGTGCCGCCATCCTTAAGGGTGAAGCGGTAGTAATCAGACTCGAAGTCCTGAGCAACGGGAAGGATATAGGCTGCTCCGATTGTATACCAGTTGAAGTTCTTGATCTCATCGATTGCAGCGAAATCACCGTTCTCGTCAAGAGCCTCGAGCATCCAGTTCTTGGGATTACGCTCTGTGAACTGTGCTACACCTGTCTCTGCATTGACACGATAAGGCACAGCGATAAGATAAGACTGAACCTGTGCGGGCTCCTCAAGCCAAAGCTCTACAGTCACGCCACCCTCGCCGGTATTCTCATCATAAGCTGTCACACCCACGGGAGTCCAGAATGTGCTGTTGTCGTTGTCGAAGATCTTGTGGGTAGTCTCGTCAGCATAGAATACCCCGGGCTCGCCGGTGATAGGATCGGCCGGATGGTCGATATTGGTATATCCATTGTTGGACACGGTGTAGAAGTCCTGATAGTAGGCAGCGAGATCCTCCCAGTAGTTAGGATAGATGTTTCCTTTCTCCTCGTCTGCTACAGCCTCGCCCTCGAATGCCGGGATATTGATAAGGCCATCGGGATTATTGGCCACACCATCGATATAAGGATAACCCCATACAGAGAAGTCGCCGATAGAGGCGGGCACATCACCGTCGATATTTACGCGGATATACTTGAAGGGACGCAGGTTGTTGGGATTGAAGGGATTCATCATGGTGAAGGTAGTGATAGCGCCTACGCTTCCCTTCTCGCCTGAGGGAGCATTGCTCCAGCTCTGGCCGTCGTTTGAAACCTGAAGAGTCCACTTGGAGATATCGGCGGTAGTACCGAAGCTGTATGCAGTCATGACGATAGGCCAGGGGAACTCAAGAGTAAGAGTAGCCTGATTGCCGTCGGCCTCGGCCAAAGTCCATTCGTCGCGGTCCTTTAGAGCGGTCTCAACGTTTCTGAGTTCATCGGAAGTGTAGACAGCTACACGTGAAAGTGTGTGGAACGGAGCAGCAATCTCATTCTTGGGGGCCTCATAGTCGTCGTAACGCACCTTGTCGAGTGTGAAGACATCCATAGGAGCTGTGTCGGCATTGTCGGATGCGTTATCACCGGTCTTGGTGAAGTTCATGAAGGTGATGGTGTTGTCGCCTGCCTGAAGGTCGATAAGGACGTTGGTGTGGCTGTTGGCATCCTGCCAGGAGCAGGAACCCCACTGGCGGCACATCAGTTCGTAGGGTTCGCCATAGTTCACCTTGATCTTAGTGTAACGGGTTCCGAAAAGACCATACCAGAGGGTAAGGTTGTAGACACCGGCCTCCGCTACATTAACATTGTAGGTGAGAGATCCGCCGCCACCGCCGATACAGGCACCGGCACCTCCGTGCATATCGCCACGGTTGTCGGGGCATGTGGTAGAACCGGCCTTGCCATCGGCATCCTCCATCTCACGCACGATGGTGAGATAGTTGTCCCATACAGCGGGCTCGGCTATCTCAGTGTCAGACTTAACAAACTCAAACTTGTCGAGATTGGGGAGCCATCCTGTGCGGACATTGTGACCTGTCGACCATCCGAAGAAGGAGTCGATTCTCATAGTGTTATCGCCGGCCTCAAGATAAACTTTTACGGTCTTCTTAGCGATTGCGGGATCCTGATCAGGAAGAAGCGTCCCATCCTCGTCGGTAGCCATCCCGGGATTTCCTGTCCAGCCGGCAGTGGTTTCCTTGCAGTATACAATTGTAGATTCCTGCTGGTTAAAGGTAAGACGTAGCCAACGGTCAAAGTAGGTTGCATAGTAGATTGTGAGGTCATATGTGCCGGCAACAGGAACGTTTACATTCCACATTGCGTATATTCCTCCCTCACCGGAGGTTGTGGCGTCGTAAGAGCCGATACCGGGAGATGAATCTCCGTCGCCTCCCAGGTATAATCCGTCGATCTGAGAGAGATCCTCATCTGCGGGGAGTGGAACCTCTGTCTGATTTCCATCTTCGTCAGTCACGATAGTGACGTGGGGATTGACGGCAAGCACTTTGTAGCCGTAATCGAAATCCTCAGCCTGAATCACAATCGGATTCTGAGCGTCAGCTACCAAAGCAGAGCCTGTGAAGGCAGATGCCAACAAGGCATAGTTAAGTAAATTTTTCACTTGCTTTTAGTTTTTAAGTTAATATTATGGAGTTATTATCACTTCTTGCTATAATAGCCCGACCCGAATGGAGGGATTGTCACGCATCCGGGCCGGACAATCATGATATCAATAATTCTCTTTAACCACTACGGAGTGGAAATAGGGATCGGTCTCATTCAGGGTTCCCAACGTAGTGGTGATCTCCAGATCACGGTCTTGCTGGAAGCTCTTGTTGTTGCTCAGACGGAAGCTATATGTATTTGAATTGTTCTGNCAACGATACATATAGAAGTAATCCGAACCGGTGGATGCAGTCTGTGAGATNCTTGAAGCACGCACATANCCGTAATANAGNGTCTGCTCTACATTGTCGNTGGTGGTCTCCTCCACCATAAACTTATATGAATAGTTGGAACCGGCCAGAGTGTAGTGCCATGTCACATTCCAGACAGCNTCGTCAGCCTTACGATCCATCTTCACGGGATTGTCGCTGTCGCCCAGATANAGGAAGTAGAGATTGTTGACAGTTGCCACAGTTCCTTCCGACTTATTGAAGTTCACATAGAAATGAGTTACCTCGTTGCCATCCGGGACAGTCACCTCATCTCCGAACTTCAGTTTGCCGTCGTTGACTACGAAATAGCGGTTCTTATCCGAGTCGAGACGTTCAGCAATCTTGTATTTACCTTGGGGAAGCTGGGTATAGAGCTCGAATTCACCGTCGGCAAGCTTCTTCATGGTGAGATATTCTCCGGAAGCGGTCTCCACAAATAGATGGGCAGGATTGTAAGCGAAACCCTCGGGACGATTTACTGTCATTTTGTGGACAGNACTGTTGATCTCCTCTACAATACCTGTGCTCGCCTTGATACTCCAGTAGACCACCCCCTCAGATTTCTCGGGTATTCCACCCAGCTCTGCAATCTTGTTTATCTCACTNATGCGGAGAGTAGTTTTAGTGTCAACACCAAAATTAAGGGCATCCACCTCATAGAATATGTCAGACATATCCTCCTTGGAAGAGAAAACCATTTTGTAGAACACGAGAGTTGCATCGTTGGTGACCGATTTATTCCATTCCACCAGAATCTCGTCTGTAGGGTTTTCATTCTCGGCGTCAACGCTCAGATCTCCGGTGATGATGCTGAAGTCGCTCAGCTGGGTGTTATGCTCATTGCTCCATTCATAGTCGGCGCAGGAAGAGACAATTCCGGATGCACCGAGTGCCAGGCAAATGAGTAATGATTTATACGACGTTTTCATTTTTCTGATCTGTTTAGCGGTTACTGTTTAATTTCCGGAACCNTCGACACCATATCCATCATCCATTGTAGAAGAGGATATTTCCGACCACTTGGGATTCTGTACGAGGTTCTTATCTTTATATATGTCGCTNATCGGTATAGGCCAGAGACAAGCGTAATCGGGGAAGATTCGGGTCTCGAACACTGTGCGCTCATAGAAGTGGGATTTTCCGCGTGTGTCCTGCACGTTCATGCCATGCATGGGACCCCCGAATTTCTGGGGAGCAATCAGCCAACGGCATCCGTCGAGGAAACGGTAATCTTCAAAGCAGAGTTCCACCTGACGTTCATGCTGGATAGCCTCGCGCATGGCCGCCTGATCTTTGGGNACAGGTACTTCTCTGTTGCCGCTTCCATAGGAGGGGAGACNGATGCGGTCGCGGATTGTCTTTATAGTGGCGAGCACTTCATTGAGGTTTGCGGCATAATCGACCTCATTCAACGCCTCGGCATATCCNAGCACAAATTCAGCATATCTCATCAGGATCTGGGAATGTGTGATATATGTGCCGGTGTTCGGGTTAGTCTGGGCGTCGATAAACTTGTTGGGGAGATAGCCGGTCTGAGAATAGTTGCGGTTCTCGTTGATTGTACGTCCGGTGTTGCCGCCATACCAGAATTCCACCATGGCAGGATTGCTCTTGGCCAGATATTTCATATTGTCGAAAGTAATGGTGGCATAGAAACGAGGCTCACGGTTGCAATACATCTTGAAAGTGCCGGCTTCGGTGTAGCCATTGTCCTGCTGCATATTCGAGAAGCCGGATTCGGTGTAAGAACCGTCGTCGGCATAACCCTCGTAAACGGGATTACCGGCATCATCAAGCTTGCCTGTTTCGCGCAGCTTGACAGGATAACCGGTGGAAGTGAAGAAAGCATCCACCATCTCCTGAGTTGTGCCCCATCCGGCCCANCCGTTTACAAANCGGGGTGACGGCGCGAGCTGNGGTTCATGGAAACCCTCGTTGAAGGGACGTGCCCAGATCACTTCGGCGTTCCACTCGTCCATAAAGATATTGCGNTAGATCTGCACGGGGTCGGATCCATTCTTGTAAAGCGACGGCCCGGGATAGTCCATCACCGCCTTGCAGGCAGCCGCGGCCTTCTCCCAGCGAGCCTTGCGGTTGTCGGCATTGTCAGAATAGAGTCTTCCGGAGTTTGTATAGTCCATCAGCTTTCGGCCGTCAGGATTCTTGAGATCCTTGAAAACCTCAAGAGTCTCGTCCTGATTATAGAGAGGGGAGGCAGCCGAAAGAAGAGCACGGGCCTTTATNCCGAGNACCGTACAGTTTGTGACACGTCCATACTCAATTTTGTCGTCGCGGAAATTGGCGAGNCCACCTATTTTAATCACCTCGTCACATTCCTTNACGATATAGTCGAAACATTCNGAAGCGGTGGAACGCATAAGCTGCATATCGCCGGTGGGGGATGTAGCGCTGATGAGGGGATCATCACCGAAGAGCACTACCGGGCCATACTGCTGCACCAGACGCAGATAATAATAAGCACGGAGCGCGCGNGCCTCGCATTTTGTNTTGGTGATTTCCCAAGCTTCCAGTTCTGGATTCTCATCGATATGCTCCAGGAAATAAGTTGCGGCACGAATACCGCGATAATAGTGGCGCCAGTAGTTTCCATATGAGTCGCCCTCCTTATCGGGAGCGAGCATGCCGAGATTGATTTTGGATATCTCATATTCGGCATATGTGACATCGATTTCGTCACAAGCTCCGGCGAAAACGTTGCCGTTGCTCCACCAGTTGGGCATGCGAATATAGGAATAGACATTGCCGAGGAAGTTCAGGGTTGCGTTTCGTGTCTGAAACACATCATCCATTGTCTGTTGATTCTCGGGTTGATTATCAAGGAAATCGTCGCATGAAGTGAGAGTAGTGGCTGCTAACGACATCATCCCGAGAAATGCGTATATGATATGCTTTTTCATTGCTTTCAAAAAATGATACTTTGGAAAATTAGAACGAGAAGTTGATACCGAGGTTGTAGCTTCTGGTGTTGGGATACGTCAAGCCGTTTCCTTGTCCTACCTCAGGATCCCAGAGCTTGAAATTCGAGAATGTAAGAAGGTTGTATCCCTGGAAGAATACACGGGCTGTGCTGATCTTGAGGCGATCGGTAACACTTTTGGGAATATTGTAGCCGAAATCCAAAGTCTTCATTCTCACGTAAGAGCCGTCGCGGAGCCAGAATGTGGAGTTGGAGTAGTTCTCGACGTTGACCAGACCATAGTCAAGACGAGGCCATTCGGCACCGACACCTTGGTTCTCGGGGGTCCAGCGATTGACGATATTTGCATAAAGCGACCATTTAGCCGACTCATCCATAAATGGCTTGAGGTTTGCGGCCGAGATGGTGATGTCGCACTCGGCTATACCCTGAAAGAAAGCACCGATATACCAGTTGTTCCAATCCACGGTGAATCCGAAGCCATATGTGTAGCGGGGTACGGTTGGATTGCCGATATAACCCTTGTCGTAGTCATCAATTACACCGTCGCCGTTGAGGTCGGCATATCGGAGGTCGCCGGGTTGCTGAACAATACCCTTGAGCTTTGCCACTGTCGGATCGGCTATCTCCTCCTCGTTGAGGAATCCGAGACAGGTGTATCCGTAGTTAGAGTTGAGGGAATGTCCGCGAGAATTCTGCCATTCATAGGGTTTTTCGGCAGAGTCATCCTCCTTGATGGTATTGTGGTTGTAAGAGAGGTTTGCACGAAGCATCACACGCACCTGATCAAGATTGAGAGTATAGTCGGCAGAGATCTCATATCCCTTGTTGTCGATAATTCCGAGGTTGCCATAGGGTAGTTCGGTGATACCGATGAAGTCAGGCACGGCGGCACGCTTCAGGAAGATATTGTTGCGGTGCTCTTTGAAGATATCGAATGCAAGGTTCAGAGAGTTGTTGAAAAGTGTGAGGTCGATACCGAGGTTATACTTTGTGGCGACCTCCCAGGTAAGGTCGATACCCGGACGACCTACCGACACACCACCCCAGTTGCGGTTAGAACCGTCGGCGCCAAACCGGAAGTTTCCGCCCCCGCCCACAGTGGAGAGATATATGAAACGGTCATTGTTGCCAAGATTCGAGTTACCGGCCTTACCCCAGGATCCGCGGATCTTAAGGAGATCGAGCCATGTAGTCTTAGGCCAGAATGGTTCATGAGTAGGCACCCAAGAGAGACCGAATGAGGGGAAGAAGCCGAATCGATGACCTTTGGGGAAGTTTTCGGCGCCGTTATAACCAAAGTTGCCTTCGAAGAAGTATCGGTCGTCGAAAGAATAAGTAGCACGTCCTGCAGTACCTACCGAGCGATAGGGCATTGCATCGTAAAGCGAACCGGCAGTAGTGTTGGAATAGTCGGTAAGGTTGAAGAGTGCGAGCGCAGAGACGCGGTGCTTGTGGTTGAACTCCTGATTATACTGGAGAGCAGCCTCGAAATAGTATTGACGGTGTCCCCATGAGTTTTTGCCATACCCCCATGCATCGGTACCGTTATTTTGGTCTGTACGCACATAAATCAGTTCATTTGTGATAGGGTCGCGGCCGGTGACATCGTAAGTGATCATTGTGCCCGGTGTGCGCTGGGTGTCGTTGCGGCTCCAGGTGTCGTAGGCACCAAGGATACGTGCTTCAAGACCCGGGAGCCAGAAATCGAGTTTCTGAGTGATTTTCAAGTCAGCGCGGGTCTCGGCGGTGTTTCTCTTATTCGTACCCATCATATATATCATGGCATAAGGGTTTCTCACCTCGCCACCGTTAAGACGATAGGGGATACGGTTATCCTCATATTTTGTGGGATAATATATAGGATAGGCTTTCATGGCAGCCTCAAAGACCGCTCCGGAATCGTAATAGGGAGTATTATAGTCGGAGATTTCACCTTTNACNCCAAAGTCGACTTGAGTGGTTTTTGTAGGCTGCATCGTAAGGTTGCTCACGAAATTCACGCGGTTATAGTTCATTGAACCGTCGTAGCGCTCATCCTTGCGCACCTTATACATACCTCCTTCGTTGTAGTATCCGATAGAGAAGTAATATTGAGCAAATTCCGAACCGCCGGAAGTGTTGACATTTGCACGGAAGTTATGGCCGTTCTTGCGGAAGAGGGTCTTCATCCAGTTGACGTTTGGATAAAGAAGTGGATCCTCGCCGGAAGCGGTCTTTGCGATATAGTCCTGGGTATAGACGGGATATCCGTTTTTGTTCATCGAGGCCTCATTGGCCATCTGCATATATGTGATNCCGTCGGCCAGGTCAGGGACCTGGATAAAGTTTGTGATACCATAAGTGGTCTCGACCTTGATGCGCGGTTTTCCTTTGGTACCCTTCTTTGTCTGAATAAGAATAACACCGTTGGCACCTTTCACACCATATACGGCAGTGGCTGATGCATCTTTAAGAATTGAGAAGGATTCGATATCCTCCGGACTGATTGTGGTCCAGGATCGCTCCACACCATCGACAAGCACAAGAGGGGTGGCTACTGTAGTTGTAGAGACACCACGCACCCAAATCTCGGTATTGTCGTCGCGACCGGCCTCACCNTTTCGCTGCATACCGGTGACACCGGACACACGGCCGGCGAGCACAGATGAGAGGTTGGCTGTAGGCTGCTTGAGCTCGCCAGTGAATTTCACGCTTGACTGAGCGCCGACGGTTGAGATTTTTCTTTGAGTGCCATAACCCACGACAACGAGTTCATCCAGATTCTCGTTTGTCTCCTTCATCACGATGTTGAGTGTGGTCTGGCCTTTCACCTGAATCTCTTGCTGCTGATAACCGACATAGGAGATTACCAATGTGCCTTTTTCATCACAATTCAATACAAAGTTACCATCAATATCGGCAGTAGTGCCTATTGTGGAACCCTTTTGAAGAATGGTAGCTCCGATCAGCGGTTCGCCATCCTCAGCAAAGACAGTTCCGACCACGCGGATGTCTTTCCCATATGCTGAAAGCGATGCAATCGTCACTACTGATGCGAGCAGAGCTTGTTTCATGTTAGGTAAATTAAATGTTATTGATTAGTAATTCGAGTCACTTATTGGTGTTTCTAAAATATCGAAAATCTTATGAAACTTGAATTTCGCTAAATTAGGTTAACGGTTGCAAAATAAGTCAGAAGCGGAAACAAAGATTTCTTTTTTTTTGCCAAAAAAGATTCAACTTTTGCCTATAACTGAAAATCAACATTTTAGATGATATTGAAATATTNAAAATTTTAAAATTATAGCTTCGGACCGACTTTGAGGGCCTGGCGCTTTCCTCTTGATAATTGCTCATTAGGCAAAATAATACAATAATCGGGCAGTATTTTACACATCTATGGAGAGCTTCACAAGGCCGATACCGGCGTCACGGGATTCTCGTCNCCGGCTGGATTCCCATCCGCTTTACGGTCGCATCGACCTTTCGCTCCCCGGCGGNANNATCATTTGATTNCGGATGGCTAATGAAAATAAAACTTTGGCGGAATAATATCTATACCTATAATAAAACATGATTAAATTTGCACATCCACTGAATTAAGGGTCGCTCCGGAGAGATACTCCGGGGAGGGATTCTTGATGAGTGCCAATCTAACATCTTAATCTCAAGGGAACCAAACCGTATGATAATACCTGATATTATGACAACATCATATAAAGCTGTTATTCTATCCCTCCTGCTGGCCGGGAGTATGCCTGTCGTGTCGGCCTCCACACCGGTAGAGGTGCCATCGGCAGATATGACCCGTCACACNCCGTGGGAGGGCAAGAAAGTGGGGATATTGGGAGATTCCATGAGCGACCCCGGTATGGGAGTAACTTCAAAACGATTCTACAACTATCTCGCCGATCTGATGGGAATCGATCCCTATCCTTATGCCACAAGCGGATTCCAGTGGAAGGATCTTCTCGGCAAGGCGGAAAGGATGAAGAGTGAGCATCCCGACGATCTTGATGCAATTCTCATCTGGGCCGGTACGAATGACTTCAACGCATCGCGTCCCATAGGGAGTTTCTTCACTGAGCGTGCTGAGGATGTCAACGTGAACGGGCGCATGGAGAAACGCAAGAAGCGCAGCCACGTTCTTGATGAAGCCACCTTTGCGGGAAGTATCAACCTTGTGCTTTCATATCTCAAGAGCAATTTCCCGGATAAGCAGATCATAATCCTCACCCCGATACACAGGGCATTCGCCCGGTTTGGCGACAATAACGTGCAGCCATCCGAGGAGTATGCCAATGCGGAGGGTCTGTATATCGACGATTATGTAGATGCCCTCAAGCGGGCCGGTGAGATATGGTCGGTGCCGGTGATCGACCTTTATTCCCTGAGTGGCCTTTACCCTCTTTATGAGGGCCACGACAGGTATATAGCCGATCCGGATACCGACCGGCTTCATCCCAACGATGAAGGGCATTATCGCCTGGCGCGCACTCTCCAGACGCAACTTATGTCGTTGCCTCCATCTTTTTAACTTCAATATCAATCTAACTTCAATACAAATCTAACTTCAATACAAATCAGACCGAATCATGAAATCATTGACCCTGACAATTCTGCTGGCTTCTGCGTCTCTTTGCTTCGCAAATGATCCGCAGTTGCGCCCCGACAATATCGATGAGATCATTAAGAATCTCACGCTGGAGGAGAAAGCACGTCTTTTGGTAGGACGTGAGAACAGTGAAAGCGACAAGGGTGTGCCCGGAGCCGCCGGTGTCACTCAAGATGTGCCACGCCTTGGAATCCCTTCGGTAGTACTCACCGACGGCCCCGCAGGTGTGCGCATATCACCTACCCGGAAAGGTGACAGCAATACGTATTATGCCACCGGTTTTCCCGTAGGGACAGCACTTGCGTGTACCTGGAATCCCGCTCTTGTGGAGAATGTGGGTAAAGCCATAGGTAACGAGACTCTCGAATATGGCTGTGACGTACTCCTTGCTCCCGGCATGAATATCCATCGCACGCCGCTTTGCGGACGTAACTTCGAATATTATTCGGAAGATCCTGTCGTGGCAGGAGTGATAGCAGCCTCCTATGTCAACGGCGTGCAGTCAAACAATGTAGGAACAAGCATCAAACACTATGCCGTCAACTCTCAGGAGACAAACCGTATCGAGGTGGATGAGGTTGTTTCACCGCGAGCACTCCGCGAAATCTACCTTAAGCCGTTTGAGATTTCCCTCCGCACAGCCAATCCCTGGACGGTGATGTCGAGCTATAACAAGCTCAACGGGATATGGACTCAGTCAAATCCCGAGCTCCTGAAGACTATACTCCGTGATGAATGGGGTTATGACGGCCTGGTAATGACCGACTGGACCAACGAACGCCGCCCCTCCTATGAGCGTGTAGCGGCCGGCAATGCTCTNCTTNCNCCCGGNCANGNCTNGCAGGAGACGGATATCATCGCCCATGTGAAGGATGGCACACTCTCGATGGAGGATGTGGACGAGCAGGTCAGGATACTCCTTGAGATGGTGGTCAAGACGCCACGCTTCAACCATTACAAGTTCAGCAACAAGCCCGATCTCGACGCACATGCCGCCCTCACCCGTCAAGCCTCTACCGAGGGTATGGTGCTTCTCGAGAACCGTGACAATACCCTACCTCTACGGAACGCAGGGAAAGTGGCCCTTTTCGGCAAGACCGCNTACGACTTCATTGCCGGAGGCACGGGTTCAGGAGATGTCAACAAGCCCTATGTGATCGACCTCAAGACCGGCCTGACAAATGCGGGCTTCAGTATAGATCCCAAACTTCAGGACTATTACGAAACTCAGAAGGAGCTTAACCGAAAGACTCATGCCATCAGCGGAGAGTGGCCGCGATATGAGGAGCCGGCCATCTCGCGCCGCAACATAGAGAAGCTGGCTGCCGACAATGATTTAGCCATCATCACCATCGGACGTCAGGCCGGAGAGGGGCGTGACCGCGAAATAGCCGGCGATTTTAATCTCACCCAGAATGAGCGTGAATTGATCGAGAACGTAGCCGCCGCATTCCATGCCGTGGGGAAGAAGCTCATTGTGATCATGAACATGGGAAATGTGATGGAGACCGCATCATGGAAAAACATACCGGATGCTATCCTGCTGGCGTGGCAGCCCGGCCAGGAGGGGGGCAACTCTGTGGCAGATGTGCTCACCGGCAAAGAGTCGCCGTCGGGTAAGCTCACCATGACATTCCCCATCACGATCTCCGATATTCCGGCGGTAAACAACTTCCCGACCGGCACAGGGCCTGACAACCGCCGCAACGGAAAGAACTACGACTATACCAACCATGAGGAGGATATATACGTAGGCTACCGCTACTTCACAAGCTTCGACAAGCCGGTGTCTTACCCCTTCGGATATGGCCAAAGTTACACTACATTCAGCTATAGCAAACCGGTTGTGAAGGCCACCCCCGACGGATTCTCAGCCTCGATTACAGTGACCAACACCGGCAATAGAGATGGTAAGGAGGCCGTACAGCTCTATGTGTCGGCTCCCGGTAAGGATATGGAGAAGCCCGTGCGCGAACTCAAGGCCTTCAACAAGACCGCGATGCTCAAGCCGGGACAGAGCGAGACCCTCACATTCAAGGTGACTGCAGATGACCTCGCGTCCTTCAACGAAGCCGATTCACAGTGGCAGACAGAGGCCGGGACATACAATGTGCAGTTCGGGGCATCAGTCGACGACATCCGTGCANCGGCTCCCTATATACAGAAGAAGGGATTCTCCAAAAAGGTCAACAATGTATTGTCGCTAAAACGGAATCTCAACAAGATATCTTCTAAATAAGATAATCATGTTAAACCTGAAAATCGCTTCAGTAACTGTGCTCTTGTGCCTCTCCTCGGGAGGTGCATGGGCACAGGAGCAGATAATCAATGCCTATGGGCGAGACTCACAATCGCTCAACGGAGAATGGCATGCCATCATCGACCCCTATGAACGGGGAAGATGGGATATGTGGAAAAACAGGAAGCCTCAGAATAATAATGAGTTCAGGGAATATTCATTTGATGAGGGGCTCACATTGAATGTGCCCGGGGATTTCAATTCACAGCTTCCTGAACTGAAATATTATGAGGGTACAGTGTGGTATGGGCGTTACTTCGATATTCCCGAACCAAAGCCAGGAGAGAAACTGCTGCTTTATTTTGCCGGTGTGGCAAATGTAGCTGATGTCTATCTTAATGCAGAGCCGATAGGTCATCATGAAGGGGGCTTCACCCCCTTTCAGTTTGACATAACCGACAAAGTGAAGGGGAGGGATAATTTCATTGCCGTAGCGGTCAACAATAACCGTCGCCCGGACGCTATTCCTGCCATGAACTTCGACTGGTGGAACTATGGAGGGATAACCCGCGATGTATTCGTGATACGTGTTCCTGAGGAGCATATAGCGGATTATTATATCCGTCTTGACAAAGAGGATCCGGAGCTGATTCATGCCGATGTGGCGTTATCCACACCCTCCGAGGGGGAGACAGTCACCCTTACTATCCCGGAACTGAAGATCAGCCGGAAGCTAATCACCGACAGTAATGGAAAAGCGTCAACATCGGTTAAGGCAAAAAAACTTGTGCGCTGGGATATAGACAATCCGAAGTTATATAATGTAACCCTCACCACCGATCGCGACACCGTATCGGAGGAGATAGGATTCAGAAATATCAGGACACGGGGCACAGAGGTGCTTCTCAATGATCGTCCCGTGTTTCTATGCGGAGTGAGCTTCCATGAGGAGATACCGCAACGCAAGGGGCGCGCCTTTTCAGATGCCGACGCCGCAATGCTGCTAAATGAAGCCAAGGATTTAGGCGTCAACTTTATCCGTCTGGCCCATTATCCACAGAACGAGCACACGGTGCGCATGGCGGAGAAGATGGGTTTCATGCTATGGGAAGAGATTCCGATCTGGCAGGGTATAGATTTCGCCAATGACTCCACTCAGGCCAAGGCACGGAGAATGATGTCGGAGATGGTGAATCGCGACAAGAACCGTGCGGCGCTTGCCATATGGGGTATTGCCAACGAAACGCGACCGTCGGAGGCTCGCAATGCTTTTCTCGCAATGATGAAGGAGACAGCCCAAGCCATCGACGACACCAAGCTTATCTCAGCCGCATTCGACAATTCCAACTGGAACAAAGATAGCAAATGCTGGGAGATAACCAATGATGCGGCTCTTGACCTTGTGGATGTCGTGGGGATAAACAAATATGTGGGATGGTATGACAACTGGCGTGTCGATCCTTCAGAGATGAGCTGGAATGTCAAGAGGGAGAAGCCACTTGTGTTCACGGAATTCGGTGGAGAGGCGCAATATGGGCGCCACGGCAATGGAGATGCCAAATGGTCGTGGAGCGAAGACTATCAGGCCGAACTCTACCGCAAGAATCTGAGAATGTTTGAGAATGTACCCAATCTTGCCGGAGTATCCCCCTGGATCCTCTTCGATTTCCGCTCACCCACACGTTTCTCTCCGCTTCAAGGACTTGAATTCAACCGGAAAGGGTTGACCTCAGACCGAGGGGAACGAAAGGAGGCATGGTATATAATGCGCGACTATTATTCGACAAAGAATAAGAATCGTTGAGAGATGATNGTTGTATAAAAAAGATTTGCGCAGCGGCTNCCNCTGCGCAAATCTTTTTTATACAAGGGAATAATACTTATTTCTTGAAATCGCAGAAGATATTGGAGGTNTTCCCCTCAGACTTCACCGGNTTCTTGAACTTCCGGATAGTACCGCTGTTGCGGATGAAGAAATCCCGGCAGTCAACCAGTCGGAGAAGTGGTTTGTCAATGTTGGGATCGGTAGTGGTGATATTTCCGATCTCGGCATTCTCCACATCCTCCATCACCACAGTCGGGCGTGCATCCTCCTTTAGAAGCGACACACGATAGTTGTCGATCAGGACATTCTTTGCATGTCGGATATAGAGACCGTTGGCCGGNTTGGTGCTTCCATACATTCGGTTTTCAGGATAGCCGTCAAGGTTTTCTTTCAACTTGGCATCCGCGATCTCCTGGGNGGCACCACCCCGGTGCTCCACCCATATATCGCGTAGTGTCACTCCATCNATGATGCCGTCGGGCACACCGCTAATGAGGGAAGGGATCTGCCCGAGCGCCTTAGCAGTCACACTCTCCACTGTCACATTNCGTAGNGATCCTACACCNTGGCGTCCGTTGAGACATACAAAAATGGGAGTTATGATGCCTGTCATGGATATGTTGGAGAAATGAACATTTTCGATTGATCCGCCGTCGACACATTCCACNGCNATACCGGCCAGACCTGTGAGCTCACCCTTCTCCACNCCGGGATATTCCTTCGACCAATCCCAGACATTGCTTTCTGANGGGCGATGTATCACACAGTTTGAGACCACGATATTTCTGAACCCNCAGTAGCTTGATGTGCCGAGCTTGATAGGGTTGCAGTTTGAGCCTATGACGCAATTTGTGATGGTGATATTCTCNGGCATNAAGTTGGGATCGTCGCTCTTCAGGCAAATTCCATCATCGTCGGAATCTATACGGCAATTTGAGACNGTGACGTTGCGGGCGTCGATATCAATGCCGTCGTTGTTGACAATGGAGTGGCTNTATACCTTGACATTGTCGATTGTCACACCGTCACACCTGAAAAGTCGGAACGACCACCATGCGGCATTCCTGACATTGACATCCTTTACCGTCACATCCGTACAATCCTCAAAGAATATGGCATGCGGACGGTTGCCCTGATTATTTCCATAGCGCTGGAAATTCTCGTGCCATCCCCGGCCGTCGATTACACCGCAGCCTGTGACGGAACATCCTTTGACATTCTTTCCGGTAATCACACCCCGGCCTGCGGAATAATCGTCGGGATGATTGACAGAGCCCATCAGCACGGTTCCTCCGCTAAGATGCAGCTCNACGCCGTCCTTAAGGGCAAGCGCACCCGTCACGAATGTACCGGAAGGGAGAATGACTGTGCCACCACCGGAAGCTGCACATTTGTCGATGGCATTCTGAATGACCGTTGTGACAACTTTATCAGATCCTGAAATGGAGTCAAGCTCATTTAAAGTGAAGTCGGCACCCCGCATAGGCAACGAACCTNCCAGAATACCCAAGGCTAACCAAATAGATTTTTTCATAATTAATGTCAGTTAGATAATATGGATCACATTNGNTTGCAAAAATATCACTTTTTCTCCAATTAAACATATTTTAATCTGACATACTTATCGCAATGAATGACAAAGGGACTTCTGACAATGTCGCNANNTGAGAGAGTGTGAANGAGCTACGTCGAAGGATTGAAGTCGGATAGATTTGTATGNTTAAAAGTNTACAACTGNNAAATATTTGAGTATGAAATAGTTAGNGCTGTATTNTTATCTGANGGNTAATTTGATTATGGCNGAANTATGCACAATGATGGCATGATATTATACAAAGTGACTTCTTTAATTCGTTAATTTTGCGACATGAAACTCCGGAATAAGCGGGATATCGTTTATTCCGACTAATCTATCGAAGTGTATCATGAAATACCGATTCAATCAAATTATCCNTCTTTTGATGACAATAGCAATCTTCGGCAATATCCATATTGCAGAGGCACAGATGATGCGTCGACTTACACATTCCGACGGTTTGCCGAGCAGTTCCATCATGTCGGTGTTGTCGGCAGAAAATGGTTTTTTATGGCTGGGCACGGTAGATGGNCTCGGTATCTACGACGGACACTCCATCCATCAATTCANCCATCATTACTATCCTCAGCAACTTTCGGGCAATCTCATCCACTCCATCCATGAGACAAAAGATGCNATGTGGATACAGACCAACTATGGTCTTGACAGGATGTCGAAACGGGANAACCATATAGAGGAATTCAACGATTTCCGGGAAAACCATACATTTGTTTCTGACAATAGGGATGTGACNTTCTCTCTTGGCGCTTCCAATAAACTATACTACTATATCGAGGGNGTCAGCAACACNTTCGAGCCTCTGGAGGGATTGACCGTCTCAAGTTCAAACCTACGTACATTCAGCTGGCGTGGCGACACNCTGCGCGTGTTTGAAGGGGATGGCATAAGGGGGTTTCTTCTCAGTAAAAGAAACGACGGACACGTCAGCATAGTGAAGCAACTGCCGGTGCAGAAGTTTGACATAGAGAAATGCTTCCCCGACTATGANGGCAAGATGTGGATNGTGGATNGTCAGGGGGTNATATGGCTTTANGACCAGACCACAGGAGAGAGTTCGAGATATGCCGATTTAGGAAAAGAGTGCGANCGGCGAGGCATAATATTCAGTATAGCCCGTCATAAAGGGAGCAATGAACTGTTTGTCGGCTTCCAATGGAACGATGTGCTCAGGTTGCATTGCCCGTGCAANGGAGNTGAGCCGGAAGTGACACCGTTAGGGATCAACTCGGGAATTGTATATATTGTGCCGGATTCAAATCAGGAAGTGATGTGGATCACTACNGACGGGCANGGTGTATATGAGTATATCGACGCCGACGTGTCGATACGCTCCATCAAATACTCAGATCTCAACCATACCCTCAAGCGTCCGGTAAGGGCATTGTGGGTGGATGATGAGGAGACATTATGGATAGGCACAAAAGGGGATGGGATAATGCGATTGAGAAACTACGATTCATTTGATCAAAACACAATTGTGACCAAGGAGATNATCGATCCCGGCAACAGCTGTCTGCTCAACAGGGAGGTCTATTCATTCTCTCCGAGTTGTCGGCCCATATTATGGATCGGGAGTGGGGGAGGCCTCAATTATTATTCCTATCATGACCGCAAGCTAAAGGTCTTGCCATTTATCAACTGCAGAATTCCACAGCATGTCCATTCTATCTACGAAGAGAGTGAGAGGGTGTTGTGGGTNGCATCGTCAGGGCAAGGAATTTTCAGAATCGAGCTAAGCGGCCCATCCGACAATCCTACGGCGGTGGCCGTACAGGAATATTCCAAAGATAACGGNACCTGGGAATTNAACTTCTTCTTCGCCATACATCCGGGGAAGGATGGGGTGATGTANGGGGTGAACAGAGGATACGGAGCCGTTGAAATCAGAAATAATGAGATGAGCATGTTGCCCCTATACAATGAGTATTCTACCCGTATGGTCAACGATATGTTTGCCATGGAGGTGCAGGGAGATACTTTATGGTATGGCACCGGAGCCGGGATAATCCGTAAATTCGGAAATGAAGAGAGGATATACGACTGTAACTCCGGGCTTTCGAACGCTACAATCCATGCCATGCAGATGGGCAACCATCGGGATTTATGGGTATCGACCAACGACGGGCTGGCATGTCTTGACACATCGACCGGCAATATCCGCCTTTATAATTATTCTTCAGGCGTAGAGATCAACGAGTTCAGCGACGGAGCTTTCTGCCGGCACGGTAACGATCTCTATTTCGGAGGAGTCGACGGCATAGTCAGGGTGTCGATGGGCTCGAAGGATGTTCCTGTCACTGTAGACTATGCTCCGGTGTATTTCACGGGAATTGTGATAGGGGGTATCTATCATGATCTGTCATCGTATAAAAGAGGGAAAGGGGTGAGTATAGCGAGCGACGANAACAGCTTTGCCATCGAGCTGGCCTCTCCCGACCATATAAACGGCTCACACTATACCTTCTACTATAAACTTGCCAAAGACAAGGAATGGAGTGTAGTAGAAAACCGCAGGGTGAACTTCAGTCATCTCCCCTCCGGCTCCTATAAGTTGTTGACCCGCTATGTGGATGCTGTAACAGGGTATGTGAGTCCGGAATACTCACTCGAGATAGAGGTGCGTGCCCCATGGTATCTCTCATGGTGGGCCCAGCTCATTTATTTTCTGTTGATACTGTCGGTGGTGTGCGGGGGTGTCTATTATATCTTATGGCGTCAGAGAAGAGAACAGAAACGCAGGATAAAGGAACTGAAGCAGGAGCAGAAGGAGAAGATGTATGAGAACAAGCTGCGATTTTTCACCGGAATCACGCATGAGTTCAGTGCCCCGCTCACACTGATATACGGCCCTTGCGAACGCATTCTGAACCATCGCGGCATAGACAGTTATACCCAGCGGTATGTCAATCTGATACGCCATAATGCGGAACGCCTTAATTCTTTGATACAGGAGATCATCGATTTCGGACGTATCGAGAGCGGGGTGATGCCGAGAATTATAACGGATGTGAATATAAGCGCTCTGTGTGTCGACACGGTACAGCTTTTCACGAGTCTTGAGGAGCAGAATTCCGTGCATCTGGAGCGTGATATAGAGCCGGATGTGGTATGGCCCACGGATGTGAGAAGCTTTACGAAGATACTTTATAATTTGATTTCCAATGCCTTTAAATATACACCTTCATACGGCACCATACGCTTGTCGCTACATAAGAGAGGCGATAAGCTGCAATTGAAGGTATACAACACCGGCAAAGGTATCGGAGAGAAAGACAGAAAACGGATCTTTGACCGTTACACGGTGTTTGAGAATATGGAGGAGAATGCCACAAAGGGACTCTCATCGAGAAACGGACTCGGTATGGCTACCTGTCAGGCTATGGTGGAGCTCCTTGAAGGGGAGATCACCATAGATAGCGAGATAGGGAAATATGCGGAATTCATAGTGACATTGCCCGAACTTCCACTCTCACCGACAATCACAAAGGATGTAGTGGATGAGTCGATACCTATCATACAACCCAAGACAGTAGAGATGCCTGAAATTCCGGAGGTGGCTGCTGCCGATAAGAAGACATTTAAGGGGGAGAAGTGCTTATCGGTGCTTCTGATAGATGACGATGCTGAGATTCTTCATCTTCTCACCGACGCTATGGCTGAATTCGAGGTATATACGGCCACAAATGCACAGGGAGGGCTCAAGATGGTGAAGGAGAGGAATCCGGATATAATAGTGACAGACATCATGATGGCCGGAGAGGGGGGTCTATGGTTTACAAAGAAGATCAAAGAGGATCAGCATACGGCCCACATCCCGATTGTGATGCTTTCGGCCAAAAGTACCAGTGTTGACAAGATTGCGGGTCTGAAAGCAGGTGCTGATGCCTATGTGGCGAAGCCCTTCTCCACGGGCTACCTTCTGGAGGTGGTGAAAAGATTGCTTTCGAGCCGCAGTGAGCTTAAGGATTATTACAACAGCTCGGCGTCGGCGTTTGAATATGTAGATGGGAAAGCTATGACGCAGCCCGACAAGGACTTCATAAAGAGATTGAAGGAGGTGGTTGAGGAATCGATCGACAATTCCGATCTCACTGCCGATATGCTTGCTGAGAAAATGAACATGAGCACGCGCAATTTCTATCGGAAGATGAAGACGCTTCAGCTTCCCCCTCCGATTGATTTCATCCGCCAGCACAGAATAAAGCATGCGGCCCATCTGTTGGCTACCACCTCCATATCAATTCAGGACGTGGTGTCGCAGAGCGGCTTCAACAACAGGTCGTACTTCTATAAGGAATTTGACAAAGTATATGGAATGACGCCNAAGGCGTATAGGGTTCAGGCTCAAAATTGTGTTAAAAAAGATGCTGCNGAATCAGAATAGCAAATATCCACACAATGTTGGCATTTAAACACACAATCTTCTCTCTGAANTCCCTTACCTTTGCAATGAAGTTGTTNAGGGAGGTCCCCGGGCAACTTCATTACAGGAAAAATTCAAAGGTTATAGAAGCTATGTTATTTAAGGTTAAAATGGTTTTTCAAGTTTCTAAGGTATGACTTCNTNAGTGGTAGCAAAGTATGGTTATGAAAGTAGTAGCAATAGTANATTGGATCTTAAGGTAAGAGAGATTGTTTTTTGAGGTTTTATAAGTAGCCATCCGGTTCTTATACATCTATAAGGTTTTATTGAATTTACTAATCTTACTGATAACATTATATTGCATTTGTAGGAATTCCCCCTGATGTCTGCGACAGAGTCCAGGGGGAATTATTTTTTTCGTTGGATAAAGTCAAGGANAAAATTTGGTCANNNTGACCAAATTTTTTTCAGATTGGGNGGATTATAGAATCAGAATATACAGATAAATACAATTTTGGCAGTGACGGGTACACNGGGATTCTGANCTATAAGTTATATTTGCACTTGAAATCATTAACTTTTTAAANGAAAATCACCATGAAACAAAAATCCATTGTTTTGGGATCGCTNCTCATGCTGNTGTCAGGTANGNCGGTTTATGCCGGTTTGAATGATATCGGTGAGATTGAGGGTACCTTCAATCCCGCAAAAGTGATTCTNCCTTCGACGCAGTACACTCCGGATGAGCCGTATGAAGCATCCGTGTGGGTCTTTAATGAGGGACGGCGGTATGAGGATCAGTACTATAACCATATCTGGGCTANCCCGGCCTTGGATAGCGATGGGCATGAATGGTATGAGAATGACTANACCCTGACCGACAGCGANGGTATCGGCTGGACCACTGCCACCTCCCCCTTCAGTTCCGATGAGTANTACAACAATCATAAGTCTTTCCGCTGGGCGGAGCCTGATATAACGGCNGANATCTATATGCGCCGCATCTTCAGTCTTGACGCATTGCCGGAGGGGATAATCTACCTTGCATGCGGACATGACGATGCTCCTGCGGAGTGGTACATAAACGGGGAGATGGTACACAGTGTGGGAGACGGATGGAATGTGGAGGAATATGTGGCTCTTTCCGACGAGCAACGTAATCTGCTCAAGACCGACGGCACACCCAATGTGCTCGCAGTGCATGTNCATCAGAACTGGGGAGGAGCNTATGCCGACTGCGGATTGTATGGAGCCGATATGTCGATTACCAGGAAACTGCTTACTACCGTTGNCGACGGCCCGTGGGAATGTAAGTATTACATGCTCAATTACAACAGCGATATAGAGGTGGCAGAAACGGCAGGATGGGCCTCTGAAAATGAGGATGAGAGCGACTGGATGCCNGGATATGGGCCGATGAGCAACGATGCCAATATGTTTTATGTGACAGAGTGGCCGAGTCAGGTACGTCCGATTCTTGTACGCCGTCACTTCAATNTCTCGGCATATGATATGGAATGTCTGAAAGAGGGATCGTTGAGTCTCACCTGCAGCTACGACGAGAATCCAAAGATATATCTCAACGGCACTCTGATATGGCAGACAGAGGGATGGTCGGACAACAACTACGCTACCCACNTGCTGAGTGAGGATCAGATCGCGCTCCTTCATGANGGNGACAACACACTCTCGGTGTCGCTGGCGCAGGGTGGTGGCGGAGGCCATATAGATTATGGACTTGAAATCACCGCTCCATATATCCCGACAGGGATCNCGGTGACAGAGGGGGAATCNGCCGAAACCTTTNCCGACAAGAGAGTCTTTGACCTTAACGGGCGATATCTCGGTGATTCGACAGATAATCTTCCCAAAGGGATCTANATAGTGGGAGGAAAGAAGATAANGAAATAAAAAAGGTAAGGAAATATCAGGATAAAGTGAAGAAAGATATGAACAAGCTTAATAAAGGGATCATGTTATCGGCCTGCCTGCTCATGGGGAGCATGACGGCGGTGGCCCAGAACAATGTCACGGTGGTAGATCGCCCTGTGAGTGGCGAAAGTGCCAACTACACCTCTTTCCGCGCACCTCTCCAAAGCACACCCCTTATGAAACTTCCTGTGGGGAAGGTTCAGCCCAAAGGGTGGCTCAGAAAGTATCTTGAGCTTCAGAAGGAGGGATTGAACGGCAAGCTCGGCACAGTGAGCGCATGGCTTGACAAAAACAATAACCAATGGCTCAGTGATAACGGCGACCATGGCTGGGAGGAGGTGCCTTACTGGCTCCGTGGCTACAGCAGTCTGGCCTATATTCTCGACGACGATGATATGAAGAGAGAGTGTCAGGTATGGTTCGACGCCGTGTTGGGCAATCTGAAGGATGACGGCTTCCTCGGACCGCGCAACTATGAGAACGGCAATCCGGAACTGTGGGCACAGATGGTGATGCTCTGGGCTCTCCAGACCTACTATGAGCATAGCGGCGACCCGAAAGTGCTTGAGGCCATGACCAACTATTTCAATTGGGAGCAGACTGTACCCGACGAGCAGTTTCTCAAAGGATTATGGCAGGAGAAACGCGGTGGAGACAATCTCTGGAGCGTGTTGTGGCTCTACAACCGTACCGGCGACGAGAGTGTGCTCCCGCTTATAGATAAGCTGCATAGAAACACCTCCAACTGGACACTCGACAACGACCTTCCCAACTGGCATGGCGTGAATGTGGCACAGGGCTTCCGCGAGCCTGCGCTCTATTATCTCTATACAGGCGACGGAAAGATGCTTCAGGCCGCTTACGATAACCATAATGTGATGCGAGAGCGCTACGGACAGGTGCCCGGCGGTATGTATGGTGCCGACGAGAACGCCCGTGCCGGATACTTCGATCCCCGTCAGGGAGCCGAGACGTGTGCGGTGGTGGAGCAGATGGCGAGCGATGAGATCATGATGGGTATCACCGGCGATCCTTTCTGGGCCGACCATTGCGAGAATGTGGCATTCAATACGTTTACAGCCGCTCTGACTCCCGATATGAAGGCNTTGCGCTATCTGACATCGCCCAATATGGCGATCAGCGACGAGAAGCTGCATGGCCCGAGCATCGACAACAATCTGCGCGGCATGCTCTCGATGAGCCCCTTCAGCAGCCGTTGCTGTCAGCACAATCATGGCATGGGCTGGCCTTATTATGCCGAGCATCTTGTGATGGCTACCTCCGACAACGGTCTGGCCACNATGCTCTATGCCGACAATGAGACCACTGCCTTAGTGGCCGACGGAAAGGAGATCAAACTTACCGAGACCACCCATTATCCATTTGACGAGACAGTGAGACTCACTGTCAATACCNCCGATGCGGTGGAATTNCCNCTTTATCTGCGTATTCCGGCGTGGTCGGGAGATGTGGCTNTGACAGTGAACGGCACCCCTGANAATGTAGGTTCCTCTTCAGGGAAGTATGTGCGTATAGAGCGTGAATGGAAAGATGGNGATGTAGTGGAGCTGACGATGCCAATGACTGTCACAGCCGATGTGTGGCAGCAGAACAAGGGGAGCGTCAGTGTGAACTACGGCCCGCTTACACTCTCGTTGAAGATCGATGAGATTGCCGAGGCCCATGACAGCCGCGACACTGAATTCGTGCAGGATGATTCCCATTGGCAGGAGGGTGTGGATGCCTCTCTGTGGCCTTGCTATGTGCTTAAGCCCGGGAGCGACTGGAACTATGCCCTGAAGGTGGATAAAGATAATCTTCCTGTGAAATTCAGTGTGAGCAAGAGGGAATGGCCATCAGACGATTTCCCCTTCACGCTTGAGAATGTGCCCTTGGAATTTACGGCAGTCGGTGTGCAGATTCCATCATGGGGTTATGACGAGACCGGGATGACCGACCTTCTACCCACCAAATATGCGGAGCGAAGCAGCGAGGAGTCGAAGCTGACTCTTGTGCCTATGGGTGCGGCCCGTCTGCGCATATCTGCCTTCCCGCGAGCGACGGTTAAGGAATAATCGGGATAAATGGTTCAAATATATACTGAAATGGCAGGAATGTTGACTTGCAAAGGTTTTAAACTCAGTAAATTTGCAAACAACATTTTCAGAAATAGTATTTATTATGAAGCTTAAACAAATCCTATCAGCAATGATGGTGGCGTGCGCGGCCTTAACAGCCGGCGCCGCCACCGATTGGGCCGACATCTCCAGGTATGCCGGCAGCAACGAAGCCTTGAAATCCCAGCCGGCATCCTCCACACGCGTGGTGTTCATCGGTAATTCCATAACGGACTTCTGGGCCTCCACCCATCCGGCTTTCTTCTCCGACAACGACTTTGTGGGACGCGGTATCTCCGGACAGACCACCTACCAGTTCCTTGTGCGATTCCGCGACGATGTGGTTGGATTGAAGCCCGCGGCAGTCGTGATAAACGGAGGGACCAACGACATAGCCGAAAACAACTATGCCTACAATGAAGACCGCACTTTCGGAAATATCGCCTCGATGTCGGAGATAGCATCGGCTAATGGAATCAAGGTGATTCTCGCGAGTGTGCTCCCTTCCTCCAGGTTCAACTGGAATCCCGGTATAGCGGATGTGGCAGACAAGATCGCATCGCTCAACAGCCGTATCAAGGCATATGCCGATGAGATGGGTTATCCCTATATCGATTATTACTCGGAGTTGGTGTATGGGAGTGAAAGGTCGCTCAATCCGGCTTACACCAATGACGGAGTTCATCCTACAGCTGCCGGCTATGATATCATGGAGTCGGTGGCACTTCCTGTAATCCGCAGTGTTGTGAAGATCGATGAGCTTCCTGAGAGCGCATCCTTGACAGGAGGTGCCCTTGAAGAGGGGAGTTCGCTTGAACTTGTGAAGCGAGGTCTTGGAAGTTTTGACATCTACACCAAGCTCAAAGGTGGTGAGACCTTCACCATTGAATCGGAAGGTAACCGGTTCGGTATAGCCGACGGAACGCTGGTTTCCGATGGTGTAGCTTCAGTGGATAAGAGCGGAGTATACTGCATAAAGGTTAACTTCGGGTCGAAGACCGCTTCCGTAGAGGAGGTGACCGGCCTCGGCTTATACTACTGCATCCTTGACAGCCGGGAGATAGAACTGGAGTATGCCGGCAACGGAGTATTCAAAGGTTATGGTGAGATCACCTTGACCAATTTCGGCTGGGGCGACGATACCCGTTATCGTTTTGCCATGGACCGTGGAGGAAAGCTCCAGTGGTGGGGCCCCGTGAACGACGGCGAGGACAGCGAGCCGAACGGCACAGCGGAGTACTACTATATGAAGGAGACCAATCCCGGCAACCAATGGGACAACAAGTGGAAGGTGATCAGTTCAAAGGCTGATTCCGACAAGGTGCTGAAAGGAATGGAGGTGATTGTGGAGTTCAATGGTCCCAACTACACCCACATGATCAATTACGGAGTGCCTGCTCCGTCGGCAGTGGAGAATATAAAGGTTTCAGAGGCGGAGGGTGCCTACGAGTACTATAACCTNCAGGGCACACCCCTTTCCGGGGAGCCGAAATCGGGAGTATATATCCGCAGGAACGGCACAGTTTCGGAGAAGATTCTTGTGCGCTGAGCCCAATTNCCTATANACTGAGTATAATGTCATCATCCCTCCGGTGGAATTCCGCCGGAGGGATTAATGTATGCAGGTTTGGCAAGGATGAGAACAAAAACGGGGGTATTTCACACCCGGATAAATGAATTCTCAGCCATTCCCGGAGGTGGCCATTACAAGCTAAAAAGGGTGTTAATAATCATAAAAAGAGTAATTTTCATCTTTTAAAAGGGGAAAAGTGAGTATAAATAGAAGAAATCGGTCATCTTCGGGGGTGGCGGTACGGTTTTCCCGGTCAAGAGTTGAATAAAAAATGCTATTTGGGTAGATTGTCACTCGTATAGACATTATTGGCGGAATTGTATAATTAATAATTAAGGAGGAAAGAGTAATTTTGCGAAGTAAGTTTTTTGTAACGGTACATTATAACTGACTAAACTCTTAACGATCCACCGGCCACTTAGACGTACCTGCACATTTAACCTTAACCAGAATGAACTGAATTATTAACATAACATTTCACTAACCATGCAGAGAAACGATCATGGAAAACTGAGATGGGCCATCCCCGGAGCGGCATTGGCGTTGATGATGGCAGGGAATCCCTGCACGGCATTAAACGCATCGGCCCTTCCGGCAGGAGCAGCACCTACTCAAGCTGCGACGAAGACAGTCTCGTCGACAGTATTTGACAGTGAAGGGGAACCGTTGATCGGAGCCACCGTAATGGTGAAGGGCACCTCTACAGGAGCTGCCACCGATATAGATGGTAAATTCACATTGGCATGTCCGCCGAATGCNACATTGGTAATTTCTTATGTCGGGTATAAGCCGACCGAGATAAAAGCGAACGCAGTCCCTGNTAAGATTGTGCTCANCGCGGAAGACAGTGCCTTGGATGAACTTGTGGTGATCGGCTANGGCACCACAACCCGCAGGGCAGCTGTCGGAGCAGTCGACCAAGTGAAGGGCGACAAGATCAAGGACC
Organism: Bacteroides sp.; assembly: GCA_014801605.1. Classification (GTDB taxonomy): domain Bacteria; phylum Bacteroidota; class Bacteroidia; order Bacteroidales; family Muribaculaceae; genus Lepagella. Next base: position 4,313 of record JAAVDU010000024.1, on the reverse strand, counting down.
GTCCGGTAAAGAATATGACGCAGGCCCTTCAGGGAGCCGCGCCAAACGTAATCATTCAGAACAGGAGCTACGACCCTAACAGCGACGACGCCAACTTCAATATCCGAGGCATCTCCACCACCAGCGGCAACGACCCCCTCTTCGTGATTGACGGTGTAGTGGCCGACAACGGGGCTTTCAACCGTCTTAATCCGAATGATGTTGAAAACATCTCGGTGTTGAAGGATGCGGGTGCGGCTGCCATCTACGGNTCACGTTCCTCCAATGGTGTGATACTTGTGACTACCAAGAGCGGTAAGAAGAACCAGAAGTCGCAGATCACTCTGAGTGCGAATGTGGGCTGGGAGGATCCTAAGAATCTCTATCATGCAGTAGACGGCTACGCCAATGCCATCCTCTGGAATATGGCGAATGTCAATTCCGGGAAGGCACCTGTCTTCACCCCCGATCAGATCATGGATCTCTATGAGCACCGTGATATGGAGAAATGGGCGCTCGACGAGATCTACGAGACCGCTTTCCAGCAGAAATACAATGTACAGGTGTCGGGTGGTACGGAGAGCACCACCTATATGTTCTCACTCGGCTACTTTGATCAGGACAGTAACCTCAAGGGACATAACAATACCGGCAAGCAGCGTTACAACATGCGTATGAACATCGGCACTGACATAGGCCGTCTGCATCTTGGCGCTATCATGGGCTTCACCCGCAGCGATTCGAAGAAGTTCAATGGCTATGAGAGCAATGTCTATGCCGACTGTAAGCGTATCCCCTCATATTACTATTACAATATGATAGACGAAGAGGGACGCTATATGTCGAACGACGTTTACGGTAGCGGTGTGCCCATCGCGATGCTTGACGGCGAGGGCTACAACAAATACCGCAACAACGACTTTGACGGGAGCCTCACCGCCGACCTGAAGATTATCGAGGGCCTGAAACTGCGTGGAAGTCTGGGTGCGAATGTCCACACAGAGTTCCGCGACTCCAAATGGGTGCCCTGGATGTACTATGATCAGGATTACAATTATCTCTGTCAGGGCACAGCCAAGGACTATAAGTCGGATTCATGGTCGAAGAACTATTGGCTGCTCAACTCGCAGATCATGCTCGACTTCAACCGTACCTTCGGCGATCATAATGTGATAGCACTTGTCGGCCTTACCAACGAGTCGACCACCCGCAAGGAGCACGCTTATTGGTTCAACTATGCCGATCCCGAGCTTTGGACTCCGACCGACATGACCAACAGCGAGGTGGGAAATATGGGTGGCAACACACCGACCACCAGCAATGCCCGCACATCAATCACATCAGTGATCGGGCGTCTGGGCTACAACTGGAAGAGCCGTTACTTCGCCGAGTTCACTTTCCGTTACGATGGTTCATCAAAATTCCACAAGGATCACCGCTGGGGCTTCTTCCCCTCCGTGTCGCTCGCATGGCGTCCGACAGAGGAGTCGTTCCTGGAGACTTACCGTCAGAATATCGGCGACCTTAAGATTCGTGGTTCATGGGGTATCCTCGGCAACCAGGCTGTAGGCGACTATGCATACTACACCACCTACAATCCCAATGCCAACGGTTATGTCATCAATAACCAGCTTGTGACATCCACAGGATTCTCGTTGAAAGATCACAATCTGACCTGGGAGAAGACCCATACATATGACATCGGAGTAGACGCTACATTCCTCAGAGGTGCCCTGACATTCTCGTTTGATTATTTCTATAAGAGAACAAAGGATATCCTCCAGACCCCGCAGTTCCCTGGCATTTATGGCACATCGTTGCCCAACACCAATATGGGAGAAATGAGCAACCGCGGCTGGGAGCTTTCGATCAATTATTACCTCACGACAGGAAAATGGCACCACACCTTCACCTTCAATATGGGTGACACCAAGAACAAGATGATCAGCTACCCGGGCCACTATCAGATAGCCGGAGATGCCGAGGCATGGCGTGTGATCCAGGAGGGTAAGCCGGTCAACGACTATTATGGCTACAAAGTGGTAGGTATGTTCCAGACATATGACGAGATCGAGAAATCAGCCACACCTCCGGGACTATCGCTGCAGCCCGGCGACTTGAAATTCGAGGATGTGAACGGCGACGGCATCATCGATGCCAACGACCGAGTGTCGCTCGGCAGCGCCTTCCCCCGCTATACCTTCGGCTTCAACTATGGTCTTGAATGGAAAGGATTCGACTTCTCGATGTTCCTTCAGGGTGTAGGTAAGCGTACACAGTTTATCCGAGGCGAGATGATCGAGCCGTTCCACGTCGGCTACGCCCTTACAATGTATAAGCATCAGCTCGACTTCTGGACTCCGACCAACACTGACGCCAAGTATCCTCGTCTTGCCACTAACGGTACTGACTCCAACGAGAACAACTACCGTATGGGTAACTCACTGAACATGCTCAACGGTGCTTACGTGCGCCTGAAGAATATCCAGATAGGCTATACACTTCCGCAATCTGTCAACAAGCTTCTCGGAATGCAGAAATGCCGCATCTATGTGAACGGTGAGAATCTCCTGACCTTCAGCCACAACTCATGGATCGATCCCGAGGTCACCGACTTCAACTCCAACATGGGCAATTCCGGCGATAACTCGTATCGCGCATACCCCACACTGAAGTATTACGGTTTCGGACTTGATGTAACATTCTAAAATCAACAGAAACAATGAAAATAAATAAAATACTTGCATCAATGGCTTTTTGCGCCGGCGCTATCGCCCTGACCGGTTGCAACGACCTTGATCAGGCACCGACAAATCAATATACCGAAGATAACTTCTGGACCCCCGCACATGCGGAGTATATGGTGATGACCGCCTACAGCCAGATGTACAATGACGGCTGGATGTGGGATTTCGAGAAGCTGTGCGACAACATGTGGAACGGCTACCGTTCGGGTGATGAGCATACCATCCGTCGCGGTCTGGGGCGTCCCACCACGGGCAAATTCGGTTGGAACGGTTATTATCAGGGCATAAAGAGCGCACATGTCTTCCTTGCCAATATAGATGGCGTGGAGGGTATGGATCCGGATAAGGCCAAAAGACTCAAGGCAGAGGCCAGTTTTATCCGCGACTGGATTTATTTCCGCCTAACCTGCCTTTACGGCGATATCCCATTCTTCATGAGCGATCCCACCCTTGAGGAGACACAGGTGATGAAGCGCACCCCCCATTCGGAGGTAGTGAGTACTATCAAGGAAGATCTGGAGAAGATACTTCCCGATCTTCCTACCAAGGAGCAGCTTCCGGAGACAGAGAGAGGACGTCTCACTCAGGCTGCGGCCGCCATGCTTCTTGCGCGCATCTCCCTTCAAGACAGCGATTGGGACGGAGTGATCAAATGGACACAGAATATCATCAACGGAGAATATGGCGTCTATACACTTTTCCCCGACTACGCCGGTCTTTTCATGGCGGAGAACGAATATAACGACGAGGTGATTCTCGACCGGGGATATGTAGAGAAGCTCTATACCTGGAGCGCCTATAAGAACATGCACCCGCGTGCTTGTATGGATGCCGCCGACTTCGTGAGCTGGACTCCGACCCAGAGCCTCGTAGATGCTTATCTTACCCTCGGCGGCTACCGTTGGGATGAGGCGGGCACCGACTTTGATCCGGCGAATCCCTATGATAACCGCGATCCACGTCTGCATGCCGCAATCATTTGTGACGGCGACGTTGTGACAGACTGGTGTACCGGCGAGGAGCACACCATTTATATCAATAGAAATAAATGGGCTGATCAGAACGTATACGAAAAGGATTTCGTGAGCAATGACGGCCATGCCGACGAGTCGACCTATACGGGCTATTACGCACGCAAATATTTCGAGACTTCTGCCGACGACACCTGGTATACCTCAGGCACCAACCTCATCATCATGCGCTATGCCGATGCGCTTCTGATGTATGCCGAGGCCAAGGAGGCTAAGGGGGAGATGAATGCAGCAGTGTGGAACGAGACCATCCGCAAGATCAGAGAGCGTGCCGGCTTCACAGCCGCGAAAGCGCTTGATTACCCCGGCGGCGACGTCAAGCAGGTGATTCGTGACGAGCGTCGCGTTGAGCTGGCTTTCGAAGGACTCCGTTACTTCGACATCATGCGTTGGAAAGCGGGTACGGAATACCTCAACGGTCCTGTCAAAGGTTGTGAGTTCGTAGGTGGCAACGCTGTGCTCGACAACTATAAATTTGATGAAAACCGTGACTATCTGTGGCCTGTGCCACAGGGAGAGCGTGACCTTAACCCCAACCTCACACAGAATCCGGGTT
>JAAVDU010000023.1 GCA_014801605.1 Bacteroides sp. | reverse complement strand
GGAAGATCGTTGATGTTGTCGCCAAATACCACCACTCTCTCTGCCCCGGTCATCCTCTTCAGCCGCATCAGCGCGTTGGCCTTCGATGCCTCGGCCGAAAACACCTCTAAGATCCCCATGTCGGGGCCATACATGTCATGGTAGTATATCGGGTTGCAACCCTCTATCCCCCTGATCTCATTATAGGCGGCCTCCGTGTGCGCCGAAGGCTGCATGGCATAGAAGAGCACAGTCCCCTCAAGCGGAGAGGGGAGGGTGGAGGTCCCGTCGGCGGGGATGTGGAAGCGCTTGAACTCCGAGTCGTCACGCTGTGCTATGAACTCCCGCTCCGCCTCGCTCACCGGGCCGTAATGNTAGATGTCGATCACCCCTCCGCCGAGNGTGTAGATGAAGGTGGGNAGCCCGTTGCTCCTGAAGGCCTCCATCACCCTCGNGGCGGTGTGCTCCGGTATGTTCACGATGTGTGAATACTGTTTCGTGGCCGGATCCCACATCGCGCTCCCCGTCATCACTATGAAGGGGAGCCGCGTCTTCACATCCTTCAGCAGANGGTCTACTGTCGAGGGGGTACGTGCCGTAGCTATAGAGAAAAGCGCCCCCTTCTCAATCGCCTGATTGAGAAGGAGGACGGATGCCGGCGATATCTTCGAGTCGCTTCCGAGAAGCGTCCCGTCGAGATCGCTCACAAAGAGTGTCTTTGTCATAAAACTGTTTATATCATTTTACTGGTATGGTCAGTGTGGCCGGTTTCACACCCTTGGCCGTCACCTTCAGGGTCACGTTGCCGGGTTGCTCCCCGCTCCTCACTATCGCGGTGGCGGCCCCGCTGAAGAGGTCCATCTCCGGATTCTGGAAGGGTAGCAGACAGGTGGGGTCGCCGTTGGCCGTGGCCTCGAACTTACCTGCCCCCGACACGGTGTATTTCACTCTGCGCGTCTCGTCGGGCACAATGTTGCCATCCTTGTCGGCTATCTGCACCGTCACATAGAGGAGATCGTCGCCGTTGGCGCTCAGGGTGTCGCGGTTGGCGCTCAGCACCACATGGTCGGGCTTACCCGCCGTGCGCAGTATCTTCTCCGCTGCCGGAGCCCCCTTCTCATCGTAGGCCACTACCTTCACCTCTCCCGGCTCGTAGACTGTCTCGTTCCACATCAGCCTGTAGCGAGTCTGGAGCGTGGAGTCGTTCTTCTCCCTCACCCCCTGGCTCTTACCGTTTATGAAGAGCTCCGCCTTGGGATAGTTGGTATACACGAACACCGGCGTCACCTCACCCTCGCGCCCTTTCCAGTTCCAGTGGGGAAGTATGTGGAGGGTCTCCTCATCCTTGTTCCAGTGTGAGCGGTAGAGGTAGTAGCGGTCTTTCGGAAGCGACGCGAGGTCGATGATGCCGAACACAGAGCTGTGGCTCGGCCATGCGTTGGTGTCGTAGGGGGAGGGCTCTCCGAGATAGTCGAAGCCGGTCCATACGAACTGCCCGAGCACCCACGGCTGCTCATCCATAAAGAAATCGATGTCGGGAGTGTTCGACCATGAGCAGGTCTCGTTGTCATAGCCGTTGCTCTGATTCTCCGGATGCCTCACTGTGTTGTGTTCATTCTCAAACGACACCGGGAAGTAATACACCCCGCGCGACGATACGGTGGAGGCTGTCTCCGAACCGAGTATCATCTTCTGGGGGAGAATCTCGTAGGCCTTCTCGTAATATTGGGGCTTGTAGTTGAAGCCGGGGATGTCGAGCGCTGCCGCGAAGCCGTTGTCGAGCACAGCCCCGATCTGGTCCATGCCGCAGGTCACGGGTCGGGTCGGGTCAAGCTGCTTCACCATATNCTGAAGCATCGTCAGCTCCTCCACTCCGTCGGGACCCCACTGGCTCGGCACCTCGTTGCCGATCGACCACATCACCACCGAGGGATTGTTGCGGTAGTGGCGCAGCATGTTGGTCATGTCCCTCTCGGCCCATTCCTTGAACACCGCCCCGTAGCCGTTGGGCGACTTCGGACGGAAGCTCCAGTCGTCGAAGGGCTCCACCATCAGCATCATCCCGAGCTCGTCGCAGAGCTCCACCAGCTCCGGAGCCGGCATGTTGTGCGATGTGCGTATCGCATTTACCCCCATATCCTTCAGAAGCTCCACCTGATGGCGGAGTGCCGAACGGTTGACGGCCGCCCCGAGCGGCCCGAGGTCATGATGGTTGCATACCCCCTTGAATTTCGTATGCTCACCGTTGAGGAAGAAACCCTTCTCCGGTATATANTCCAGCTTGCGTATGCCGAAGCGGGTGTCGTAGGAATCCACATCCCTCCCCTCCACGCTCAGGCGNGTCTTGGCGGTGTAGAGGGTAGGGGAGNCGGTGCTCCAGAGCTCCGGAGCCTTCACCAGGAAATTCTGGGTGAAAGTCTGGCCGTGGGCCACGTAAAGGCTTTTGTTGGTGGCCACCACTCTCCCTTTCGGGTCGATGATGTCGGTGGTCACCTCCACCTTCTCACCCTTGCGCGCACCCTCTATCTCCATCTCCAGCCTCACCGAAGCCTCCTTGGCGCTCACGTCGGGAGTGGTGACGTATGTGCCCCACACAGGGATATGCACCCTGTCGGTCTCCACAAGATGCACGTTGCGGTAGAGTCCCGCGCCGGGATACCAGCGCGATGCCTTCTCGAAATTCTCAAGCTCCACCACAAGCTCGTTNTCCCCCGGGCGTACAGCTCCGGAGAGGTCTGTATAGAATGAGTTGTAGCCATAAGGCCAGTTGGTTATCTCCTTGCCGTTGAGCTTCACATGCGCGTTGCTCATTGCCCCGTCGAAAATCAGGGTGTGGCGCAGACCCGCCGTGTCGGGTATGTTGATGGTCGTGCGGTATGTCCCCTTTCCGATGAAGGGGAGTCCGCCGGTGCGTCCGGTCTTCTCTGTCTTCTCCTTCTCGCCGTTCTGCTCCACGGCTACGGTCTGGAGGTCGTTGTTGCGGTCGAAAGGCCCGGTGATGGCCCAGTCGTGAGGCACTCTCACATCCTGCCACTTCGTGGCCGCGTCAGGCCGTCCCTTCGTAAACTGCCATCCGTCGTTGAGGGTCACGCTCCTGCGCTCGGCCCCCATGGTGGCCGGCAGAGCTATGCAGAGGGCCAGAGCCCCCGATATCAGGTTATATTTCATATTCAGGTTAAAAGTTTCAGGTTATGACTGAAGTTCAATCAATTTTATCGGAAGATTCGGGTTATAAAAGTTCAACGTTAACATAACGGTTGTATATTATGTTAACGTTGAACTCTCATTATTATTTGATTACCTGTAGATGTTTNCTTTCCGTCGGGATTTCATCCCTCCCTACGGTCATCTCTTTTTGAAGGCCTCGAGAGCNGCNTTGGGGGCGTCGTTCTCGAAGCATCCGAGCGTATAGCCGCCGTTATACCCCGCCGGAGCCTCGGGCTCCCAGTAGAATATACCCTCCACAGGGGCGGTCATCATTTTCTCGATGAGCTGCTTGCATAGCTCCCCCTGGTCGTAGGGCATACCGATCTCGCACACCATCACCGGCTTTCCGTATTTCTCCTTCAGATGGTTCACGTTGGCTATGCAGTCGTCGGCCACCTTCTCCCAGCCTCCGGTCTCCCCGGCCTGCTCGGCCCAGTAGGGATACACCGACATACCGATCATGTCATACTTACCGCCGTTGGCTCCCAGCACGTCAAACATACGGTCGTAGCGCCATTGGTCGTTGCCGCCGTCGAGATGCACTATCACCTTTGCCTCCGGCAGAAGNGCCTTCACCGCGTCATATCCGGCATTGTTCAGCTCGGTGAGCTGTTTGGGATTCTCCTCCACCGATCCTGCGGGAAGCATCATCCCGGGGGTAGTCTCATTCCCTATCTGCACCCATTCCGGAGTCACTCCGGCGTTGGTCAGGGCCGTCAGTGTGGCCGTCACATGGTCGGCCAGCGCCCCCTTCAGCTCCTCGAAGGAGAGGCTCTTCCAGGCCTCGGGCATCTCCTGATGTCCCGGGTCGGCCCATGTGTCGGAGAAATGGAAGTCGATCATGGTGCGCAGTCCGAGCCGCTCGGCCCTGCGGGCCTTCACCACCACATCATCGATGTTGTTCCATCCATCCTTGGGGTTCACCCATACACGCAGACGTATGGAGTTCACCCCGCAGTAGTCGCGCAGAAGCTCCATGCACTCCATCTCCTTCCTGTCCTCTCCGGGGGTGTAGAACTTCAGCCCCTCGCTCTCCATCTGTGTGAGCCAGCTCACGTCGGCGCCGCGCGCAAANCCTGTCTCCTTCTGCACCGGAGTCTCCTCATCCGGAGTTGTCGATACATGATTCTTATCTGAGCAGGCGCCCATGAATAGCATTCCCAGGCTCATGGCTACGGTCATTAGTTTTCTTTTCATGTCTGAATCTGTTGGTTGGTTTGTATCGGGGATAACGCCACCTGTATATATGATGCGTTATCCCCGGAAATGTTTAGGTTGTCGCTGTAAATTTTTATTCGTAGGAGTATGTCCCGGCGCAGAGATCCACCGTGAGGGTATGCTCCCCGGCTGAGAGATCGTTGTCGCCGTCAAACCCATCCTGATAGAGTCGGAGATAGCCTGCTCCGCCACCGAAGGCTATGTCCCAGTTCTCGTTGACCACCACTTTCACCCCCCACGGAGTGTCGGCGCTCTTTACGATGCGGGCGGTGTAGACTCCCGGCGTCTCGGTAGGCTCCATCGGGGTGAGGCTCCAGTCATCATTCAGTCCGGTGTAATGCACGCTCTCGATGGCGGTAAGTCTGTAGGTGAGTGCGGTGAGCGACACGTCCGCTACATAAAGCCCCGCTTCGGGCGCCGGGATGTTGTCGCCGTCGTTGGCGAGGAGTTTCCCTTCGAGTGGAGTGGAGTCGGATGCCATACCCCAGCAGTCCTCCCAGTTGTTCTCCTCTTTGTAGAACTTGTAGCCCCAGAGAGAGTTGATTGCGAGCACTCCTCCGTAGTTGCGACTGTCTTCGTTGTATAGGCGTAACCATGAATCGAAGTTCCAGCCCCCTGTGGTGCCGTCGTTGTGGCCCACCACCCACAGTGTCTCCGACGGCCCTTCTGCGGGAGGAGCCATGGTGCCTGCCGAGAGCGTCCATCCTTTCGGGTCGTTGAGGTCGATGATGATGTCATATTCCCCGCCGGGAGCTGTGAAGGTGATCTCGTCGGAAGCCGGGCTGAAAGCCACCGTGAGCCGGGATGCGGCTCCTCCGAACGATATGGTGCCAGCAATGGCGGCTGTGTCGTCGGTGCCTGTGGCGGCGTTATAGAGCTTGGTGGAGCCGCTTATCCTTATCTTCACCTCTCCGCTCTCCGATGTGTGGAGCGACCACATGTTTGACTTGCGGTCGTATTCCATTTCTCCCGTGATGTCGCCGCTCACCGTGAGATTCTCCACAAGCAGGGCGGTCCATTCCTTTGCCTGTGTGTCAAGGGTGGTGTAATAGCAGCCCGATATGCCCGGATACCAGAAATTCCATGCCGAGGCCGACGATGATATGATGAAGGGGGTGCCCGTGATGTCGTCGTTGCCCCATATGGTGCCGTCTCCCTCCTTCAACCACCAGTTCTCCCAGGCTCCAGCTCCGATGAAGCCTTCATAGACTCCGTTGTCTTCGTGGCTGAAAAGCTCATGTATCGGATCGAGGTTGGTGTTGAGATAAAACCCGGTTCTGGTGTCGATGTGATAGGGGGTCACGTTCACCGTGAGAGTCTCCGAATATTTTGGGGAGATGTTGTCGGCAATCCTGCTGCATATCCTCACGTAAAGGGGCGACTTCTCTCCGGGAGTGAATCCGAGTTTCGAAAGATATCCGTTGAGTGTGCGTGTGGTGAGCTGACATTCATACACACCGTCATCTACGCTTATGTCGGTCTTGTTGGTGAAGTCCGGGTCGGCTGCGAGTTCAATGGTGTTGTGTGTCACGTTGGCAGGAGCCTTCACATCCGGGGCGGAGAGGCTGATGGTGCCGTTATCGGTCCAGTAGAGGGTCAGCGCGAGTGCATCAAGGTTATCTGCATCCAGGATTATATCCTGCGAGCCCCCCGCGAGGATAGTGTCGGAGATTCCGTCGGTGTAAATGAGGTCTGAATCATTGTTGCATCCTGTGAGGATACATCCGGCGGATATGGCCATTCCGGCCATGAGATATTTCGTGGTCTTCATTATTTGGTGTAGTCAGGGTTTGACAGATTGGGGTTGGCCGATATTTCACTGGCTGGGATAGGATAGCGGTTGAAGCGGTCTTCTACAGCGCGTCCCGCCGCTACTCCACCCTTCCATTGCCAGATATATGCGGAGGTGGTGAACTTTCCGTGGCGCACGAGGTCGGTGCGTCGCACATTCTCGTAGAGCATCTCGCGCCCCCTCTCGTCGAGGAGGAAGTCGAGGGTCAGCTGGCTGTCGTTGATGTTGCCGTTGTCGCTGCCGTAGGCGCGTCGGCGTATTGCGTTTACGAGGTCGAGGGCTTCGCTGCGTGTCATGCCTGTGCCTCCGCGCACCACCGCCTCGGCGCAATTGAGGTAAATCTCGGCCAGACGGAACATCGGGAAGTCGGTGTTGGCGCCGTCGGTGGCTGGATTGCCCGACATCTCACCCTCATCGGTGAGGTTGGTCCATTTCTCGGAATGGAAGCCGCAGGCCCCGTCGTCGAGTGCCGTGTCGAAATACTGGTTCTGGCCGTCGGTCCAGAGCAGACAGCGTCCATCTTCTGTGTTGTTGAAGTCGCCGAAAAGGTCGGCATATTCACCCCTCACGCGGTAGTTNCCCCAGCCGCTGCTGATGCCGTATTTCAGGGGGTCCTGCGAGTTGTCGCTGCCGCATGAGCCGTGCACGAGGTTTGTGCCCGATCCCCATGTCATGGCATTCTCGCCGTCGGCATAGATTCCGTAGATTATCTCGTTGGTGCGCTTATGGTTGTCGGCGTTGAAGAGCTTCTTGAAATCCGGCTCCAGGGTGAAGCGGCCGGTGGAGAGTATCTTCTTCGAATATTCTATACATTGTGTGGCATAGCTTTTCCCGGTGTACACCTCGGCGTTCAGATACATGCGGCTTGCCAGAGCCCACACTGTGGCTTTGTCGGCCCGTCCGTAGTCGTTGGTGTCGGGGAGAAGATTCTCTATCTCCTTTATCTCGCTCTCGATATATTCAAACAGCTGCACCGAATCGTAGGCGGGGGGTGTATAGGCTGTTGTGGGGGTATTCACATCCACATAGGGTCCCTTCCCGTAGAGGTCGAGCACAAACCAGTAGTNGAGGGCCCGCATGAAGCGTGCTTCGGCCTCATATTGGCGCAGTGTCGCCTGTGTGGCCTCGTCGAAGCCGGAGATCGACCCCTCGTCGGTGTGGCGCAGGAACTCGTTGACTACAGCGATATTGTAATACAGACGGTAGTAGACGTCACTTATCATGGGGGCGGTGGCGTCCCATTGTATGTATGCCAGGGAATAGAGGTTGTCGCCCGACATCCATCTGAAGGCACATTCATCCGTAGGCCCCTCCTGAAGGTTGAAGAGGCAGCGGAGCAGGTCATGGCCGCTGTAGGATGATATGTCGGCGCCGCCCCCCTTCTCCTGGCCCACCAATGTATAGGAGCCGTATATCTTGGCGAGCACCGAACGGTAGCCCTCGGGNGTGGCATAGACAGTCTCGGAGGTCACCCCGATATGGGGTGTCTGGTTGAGGTCGTCGGTGCAGGCTGTCGGCAGGGTGAGAGCCAGGATGGCCGCTCCGGCGTATATGGTTTTATTAAGGAAATTCTTTATGGAGTTCATGATGGATAGCTGTTTAGAAGTTAAGACCTACAGTGAGCGAATAGGTGCGCGGACGCGGGTAGACGGAGTTGTCGATACCGTTGGCCACCTCCGGGTCAACACCCTTGTACTTCGTGACGGTGAATACATTCTGCACCATCGCCGATACATGCAGGTTGAGGCTCTTGTAGATCCGGCCGAAGTCGTATGTGAGTTGGAGATTGTCCATTCTCAGGAAGGATGCGTTCTGGAGGTAATGGTCGCTCATATACTGGCGGTGGCGGAACTGCGTGCTGAGGAAGTCGGCGTTGAGGTTGTTGATCTGTCCCGCGCTCCAGGTGGTACATTCCCATGCTCCCATATTGGCGGCTGAGCCGTTGTAGAGGTAATGTCCTACGTTTGAGCGGAGCGAGGTGGAGAGTGTCCATTTCCTGTAGGTGAGCGATGTGCTGAAGCCGAATATCCAGTCGGGAAGCGGGCTGTGGTTGTGATATCTGTCGCCGTCGCTGATCTCCCCGTCGCCGTCGAGGTCGGCATACATACCCTCTATCGGCAGACCGGTCTCCCGGTCATACACCTGCTTGTACAGGAAGTAGGTGTAGGGGGTATAGTCTGTGGAGAACACCTGTATCGGGGTCGACTCTATCCAGCCTACGGGGGTGTCCGGGCTCGGGGAGTCGGGATTGAGGTTCAGGTTGGTGATGCGCACTCTCTGCCATGTGGCGTTGAAGGTGGCGTTCCAGTTCCAGTCGCGTGTGGTGATGAGATTGGCTGTGATGGCGAGCTCCACACCCTTGCTCGACATGTTTCCCACGTTCATAAGCATCTCGCGTGTGAAGTTGGTGCCGGCGGGCACGGGCACAGTGGCCAGAAGGTCCTCGGTACGCCGGGTATAGAAGTCGGCGGTGCCGTGGATGCGGTTGTTCAGGAAGGCGAAGTCGATACCGAAGTTCCACGACTTGGTGGTCTCCCATTTCAGCCGGTCGTTGTAAGCCTCCGGGCGGTAGGTGGGCACGATGGTGCCCACCGGATAGTAGGCGCCCGGGAGGGAGATTGTGTAGGAGGGCATGTAGAGGTAGTTGCCGATACCGTCCTGCTGACCTGTGACGCCATATGACGCACGTATCTTGAAGTCGTTCATCACGTCGGCCACAGGCTCCCAGAAATCCTCCTGCGACACTCTCCATGCGAGAGCCACCGAGGGGAATGTGCCCCAGCGCTGATCCTTGGCGAAGCGGGAGGAGCCGTCGCGACGGAATGTGGCCGTGAGCAGGTAACGGTTCATAAATGTATAGTTTATACGTCCGTAATACGACTGGAGGTTGTGGCGTTCATCCACTGCGGGAGCGGTAGAGGTGACATCTCCGGCCACATTCTTTACATCATAGGAGGGGATGCTGTATTGCCAGTGCTGATAGTCGTAGCCTAAAGTCACGTCGAGGCTCGAGCGGATGGCTTCGAAATCCTTGTTGTAGTTGAGATAGGCTGTCAGCAGGCGGTTATGGTTCTTCTGGGGCCCCACGCGGTAGTCCACACCTCCGTTGCGGAATTGGTCGAAGTTGTCGGTCGTGATGTAGTTGTCGGTATGTCCTGATGAATAGTCATAGGCCCCGGTGAGGTGTATCCTCAGTTCGGGGAGGAAATGCAGGCGGTAGTCGATGTCGGCGTTGCCGATGAAGCGGAACACCTCCGACTTGTAGCTTGTCTGTGTCAGCATGGCCACAGGGTTGGCTATGGCCCCCTGTGCCGGTTGGCCGGCATTGTCGGTCACCTCGTAGTAGCCTCCGAAGATGCTGTTCTCATCATATACCGGACGTGTGGGGTCGTAAGCCATGGCATTCCATACGGCGCCGGTGTTGGCGAAGCGGCTCTTGGAGTATGTCCCTTTCCCCGAGAGGTTGATTCTCAGATAGTCGTTGAAGAGGGTGGGGGTGAGGTTGATGTTTCCGGTGAAGCGCTGGGCGTTGTCGGTGAGGAGGATGCCGTTCTGGTCCATGGCGCCGAGAGAGACGCGGAAGGGGAGCCAGCCGGCACGTCCGCTGACGCTCACATTGTTGTCGGTGCCGAATGCCGTGCGGAAAATCTCGTTGTTCCAGTTGGTGCGGGTGTTGTAGCGGCTCAGGCCGTCGGCAAGCAGCGTGTTCTGTGCCTCCGTGCCGAAAGTGCGCACTGCGTTGATAAACTCGTCATAGCTGAGATTGTCGGCCACACGGGTCTTGTGGGAGATTGAGTTGGTGGTGGAGAACGACACNTTCACCCCCTGGTTGCTNCCNTTCTTGGTGGTGATGAGGATTACGCCGTTGGAAGCGCGTGAGCCGTAAATTGCGGTAGAGGAGGCATCCTTGAGTATGGTCATGCTCTCGATGTCNTTCGGGTTGATGAGGCTCAGGAAGTTGCCGCTGCCGTTGATGGAGCCTCCCACCTCCATGGGCACTCCGTCGAGCACTATCAGAGGGTCGTTTGAGGCGTTGAGNGAAGCTCCGCCGCGCACACGGATCGTGCTNCCGGAATTGGGAGAGCCCCCNGCGCTGGTAATCTGCACGCCGGCNATCTTGCCGTTGATGAGCTCCTCCGGCGATGAGATCATACCTTTGTTGAAATCTTTCTCGCTGACTGTGGAGACGGAGCCGGTGAGATCATCCTTCTTGCGCACGCCGTAGCCGATCACCACCACCTCGTCGAGTGTCTCGGTGTTTGATTTNAGGATNACCTGCATATCTCCCGAAGTGATATCGAGGNTGACGGTCTCATATCCCACATATGCGAATGATAGCTGNCGGGCCTCGGAGGGAACTATGAGAGTGAATCCTCCCTCGATGTCAGTNGCTGTCCCGATATTTGCGCCCACCACTTTCACCGTGGCGCCGATGAGGGGTTCTCCGGTTTCGTCTGCGACAGTTCCNCTTACTGTACGTTGTGATTGGGCATAGGCGGAAATGGTGGTCAGCACCATCATCACGAGAAGTGTGACGAGTCTGCTCCTGATTCCGGCATTGCCGAATAGTCTGTCCATTTGATTGATGTTTATTGGTTAATTTTAAAGGTTACNTAGCTGATGTTTGAGTGAAGCCGAAAAAACAATCTTCTTACCCTCGGAGTCTTTCCCGGTGTCGCAAAATTAGACAATAGTTCTGNAAATCAACACCTGTTATCGGACAAATACTGCAACATATCGGACNATNCCNCTGATTTATGNTGAAAATCAGCCTAATTGTCCCCCTTATACTGGCTCGGCTTCACCCCGAACTGGTTNTGGAAGCACTTCGCGAAATAGGAGGGGGTCTTGAAGCCCACCATGTAGCTTATCTCCGACACCGTAAACCGGTTCTGGCTCAGAAGCACAGCCCCCTTCTGCAGCCTCACCCTCCTGATNTAGTCGAGCGGAGCNGTATCCATATATTTCTTGATGAGGCGGTAGAGCTGCTTGTTCGAGATGTCGCATTTCTCGCAGAGCATGTTCACATTCAGGTCGGGGTCGGAGATATTCTCCTCGATAGCCTTCGCTATCCTGGCCAGNATCTTCTCATTGGCCGATTCCGCTTCGATAGGGTGGGCCTGCGCCTCCGTGATGGTCTGGATCCTCACCTTCTCCTTTATCTCGTCGCGCGATTTCAGAAGCTGCCTTATCCTCCCCAGNAGNGCGTTCGGNTCGAAGGGCTTCGCCATGAATACCTCGATTCCCAGCTTGATGCTCGCGTNCTCCGTGTTGTTGTCGGATTTTGCTGTCAGCATGATTATCGGTGTGGAGGCNAGACGCGGATTCTGCTTCATACGCTCCACCATCTCCAGNCCGCTCATGATCGGCATCATCTCGTCGGCTATGATGAGGTCAGGATTGAAGGAGGCCGCTATCGCAAGTCCCGCCTTCCCGTTTTCGGCCCGCTCGCATATATATTGCTCGCACAGCAGACTGTAGATAAACTCCGANATCTGCAGATTGTCCTCCACTATGAGTATCCTCTCCCGGCTGTCGTCGGAGTCGGCGCTTCTCTCCGGAANCTCCGCCGGAATCCTCTCCGANAGNGGGAGGGTGATGGCGAAGGTGGTTCCCTCCCCGGCTTTGCTGTAGAGCTCCACAGCTCCCCCCATCATCTCCACATATCGTTTTATGAGATAAAGCCCAAGTCCGGTCCCCTCCCGCAGATGCGATGTGGAGGGGGCGCGAAACATCCTCTGGAACACCAGCGGCTGATCCCTCTCCTCNATCCCCATCCCGTCGTCGGATACCACTATCTCCACACNCTCCCCCCGCCGGCTTATCCCTAAAGTGATCGTGGCCCCCTCTTCCGAATATTTGCAGGCGTTGGANAGAAGGTTGGTCACCACCGACTCCAGCTTCACCGCGTCGGCGTCGATCAGCAGCTGNGGGCAGGTGGAGTGGAAAAGGAAGGTCTTATGCGGATTGTTCTCCCTGAACACCTCAAACACTGTCCGGCAGAANCCCACGGCATCGAAGGTCGACATTATCAGCAGATTCTCCTCAGAGTCCTCCAGATGNCGCAGTTCCAGAGTGCGGTGTATCATATTGTTGAGCCTCACGGCGTTGTCATACACCGCCTCCAGTTTCCTCTTCGTCTCCGGCTCCTCGGCCCGCTCCTTCATCAGGCTCACAGGCCCTATTATCATCGANAGNGGTGTCTTGAGGTCGTGCGATATGTCGGAGAGAAACGAAAGCTTCCGCTCCACATTCTCAAGTGCCGTCTGNCGNTCCTGCTCACGGTATTTTCTGAGATTCTTGTTTTTGATATACCATACTATCCAATACACCATACCCCCCGCCGCGAGGATATACAGAGCTATCGCCCACCATGAGAGGGCAGCCGGAGCGGCCACCCGCAGGGGTATGGCCAGCGGAGCCATAGCCGATCCCGGAGTCTTCACCAATATGCTGTAGCTCCCCATCTTG
>JAAVDU010000022.1 GCA_014801605.1 Bacteroides sp. | reverse complement strand
AATCAGATAAGGAGCAGAAGATCGCTGTATTCGACCTTGGTGGCGGTACATTCGATATCTCTATCCTTGAGATCGGCGACGGCGTGTTTGAGGTTAAATCCACAAACGGTGATACTCACCTCGGTGGTGATGACTTCGATAACGTAATCATCGACTGGCTCGCCGATGAGTTCAAGAAAAATGAGGGAGTTGACCTCCGTCAGGATCCTATGGCTATGCAGCGTCTGAAAGAGGCTGCCGAGAAGGCTAAGATCGAGCTTTCAAGCTCACCCTCTACTGAGATCAACCTCCCCTATATCACAGCTACCGCTTCCGGTCCGAAGCACCTTGTGCTCACTCTCACCCGCTCTAAGTTCGATCAGCTTTCATCGAAGCTTATCGACGCAGTGGTTGGTCCTTGTGAGAAAGCGCTTCAGGATGCAGGCATGAAGGCTTCTGACATTGATGAGGTTATCCTTGTAGGTGGTTCTACACGTATCCCCGCTATTCAGGAGAAGGTGAAGGCTATCTTCGGCAAAGAGCCTAACAAGAGCGTTAACCCTGATGAGGTTGTGGCCATCGGTGCAGCGGTTCAGGGNGCCATCCTCAGCGGTGATAAGAAAGATGTGGTTCTTCTTGACGTTGTGCCTCTGTCGATCGGTATCGAGACACTCGGCGGCGTGATGACCAAACTTATCGACGCCAACACTACAATCCCTGTACGTAAGAGCGAGACCTTCTCTACAGCAGCCGACAACCAGCCTGAGGTAACAATCCGTGTACTCCAGGGTGAGCGTCCTATGGCAGCTGACGACAAGCTGCTCGGTGAGTTCAATCTCTCCGGCATCGCACCCGCACCGCGTGGTGTGCCTCAGATTGAGGTTACGTTTGAGGTTGACGCCAACGGTATCCTCAACGTATCTGCCAAGGATAAGGCTACAGGTAAGGAGCAGTCTATACGTATCGAGGCTTCGAGCGGTCTTAGCGACGCAGAGATTCAGCGTATGCGCGACGAGGCGAAGGCCAACGAGGAGGCTGATAAGAAAGCTAAGGAGAGAATCGACAAGCTCAACCGCGCTGATTCTGTAGTCTTCCAGAGCCAGAAGCAGCTTGATGAGCTCGGCGACAAACTTCCCGCCGACAAGAAAGCCAACATCCAGTCGGCTATCGATAAGCTGAAAGAGATCCACAAGAACCAGCTCATCGACGACATCGACGCAGCTGAGAAGGCTATCCAGGATGCATTCCAGGCAGCCGCTCAGGATATCGCCAACGCTCAGGCAGCCGCCGGTCAGCAGGCAGGTCCTCAGCCNGGTGCAGNCCAGGCACCTAACAANGGTGGCGCCGAGGATGTAGAGTTCGAAGAGGTTAAATAATCCCTTTCAGGCTCAACGCTGAAAAGCATATAGAATAATGTTTTAATTGAAATATCCGAAGAGGGCCCGTCGNTNTGACGGGCCCTCTTTNTTGTTTCATACTTCCCAATCCAATCACNGANCAAGCACTACTCCTTATATTTTAAANCNAAATGATTTCTGCTGCATCTGTTTGTAAATCGGAGATTTTTATCTAAATTTGCAGAAACAAGAAGCGTATGGAGGCAAAAGAATATAAATTTGACGGGTATGCCATAGGTGAACAGGATTTCAGATCACTTAGGGAATCGAACAGTGTGTATGTCGACAAAACCCATTACTTACAGAAAATTGCCGATTCNCACTCCAAGTACTATTTTNTGGCACGTCCACGACGTTTCGGGAAAAGTCTCTTTTTGTCAACCCTCTACTACTTTTTCCGAGGAGATCGGAATCTGTTTCAAGGCCTATATATTGACTCAATCACCCGAGATTGGCAGCCATATCCGGTACTTTATCTCGACCTCAATGCACAAGGATATGAGAAGTCGGAAAATAAAGGTAATATATCCGATACCGACAAACTTGACCTCCTTCTTGAATATGTGTTGGACAAATGGGAGAAAATGTATGATGTGGAAAGAACCATGAACGATCCTGTCTCTCGCTTCCGCAAGGTTATCGAGACCGCTCATGAGAAAACAGGACGACAAGTGGTCATACTTGTCGATGAGTACGACAAACCCCTGGTACACAATCTTGACAATGATGATGAGTTTGAGTATTTCCGTTCGAAACTCTCCGACTTGTACGCCAATTTCAAAACTTGTGCGGAGCACATCCGACTCGTGTTTATGACGGGAGTGAGCCGTTTCAGCAAACTAAGTGTTTTCTCAGCACTCAACAATCTGAAGGATATTACTTTTGCTGACGAGTTCGCTGATCTCTGTGGCATCACCGAAGAGGAGCTGCTTACCTACTTCCAACCGGGTATTAAAGCACTCAGCAATAAAATGGGATGGACAAATGAGGAGACAATAGATGAGCTTAGAAGAAACTATGACGGTTACCGTTTTTCCAAAGCCGGTAAAGATGTCTATAATCCCTGGTCGGTCCTCAACGCGATGGAATTTTCGGAAATAGAGGGTTACTGGGATCTCACAGGATTTCCAACTCTCATAGCCAGATCTCTGAAGAAACTCGACATCAATCTTGAGGCCTATCTCAACCAACGTTGCGATCAGAAGACGCTTCTGGGTTTCGATCTATTGAATGCCGATCCCCTCCCACTCCTTTATCAAACCGGATATCTCACAATCAAAGGTTACGATCCACGCTCTCGACTGTACACCCTCGGCATACCAAATCAGGAGGTTAAAGAGGGTTTGCTTAAAACACTCCTTCCCCTCTACCTCAGGATAAAAACTCCCTCACCTTATTCTGTGGTAAACGAAATTGTAGACTCAATTTTTAATGGAAAACCGGAAAAGCTGATGGATGCGCTTAGGGTTTACTTCGCCGGAGTGCCATATGATTTAAAGATGGAAAACGAGAACAACTTCCAGAATGCTCTATACATCCTCTTGTCGCTCATCGGAGTGAATGTCGAGTCGGAAGTCCATACGTCAAACGGTCGTATTGACCTCTTGATAAAAACGCCCGACTACATATATATCATCGAACTGAAGTATGATGCTCACGCCAAAGCAGCCATCAGTCAGATTGATGAGAAGCGCTATGATCTTCCATTCAGACACGATAGGCGCCGCATTTTCAAGATCGGAGCAAACTTCTCCCCTGCTACCCGCACCATTGACTCTATAACCATCAACTAAAAGCCCAAGTTAGTACTTATCAATCTTTCAATATCAATCACAGCTATCAAATCTTGGAAATCGAAGATATAGTAGTACATCAGCTCTCATTATATAAAAAGCTTTCATAAGAACCTATTTTGAATATCCTTACTACTGTTTTGAGATCTCTTACAAATAAAATACACCTCAACAAGTAAAAAATTCAAATCATTGCTTGGATTTTTACGCGAAATTTTCTAAATTTGCATCGTGAAGTTCCCGTCAAAGGGATAAACATCACACATACATATTAAGAAATGAGCGTCAAAACCTCAGTTATCTGATACTGAAAATCTGGACAATTTTCAAATCTGCGCAGATAACAAGCAATGACGCTCACGTCCTATGGTATACTTTCCACAGTCATTTGTGAGAATATATATCAAAGGCGTGAGCTTTACTTGTTGTTCGCAGATAGGCAGTCCAGAGCCTTCAGTTCAACGATAAGTGAAGCTCACGCCTTTCTATGTATTAATTTATCCTGTCAGTCACATCATCTTGAGCCTGTCACCTATAGCGATACTTCATGTTAATTCATCAAGTAATAAATTATACATTTATATTTTCACAATTAAACCAATACAACATGAAAAGAATCTTATCAATGATTTGCATGTTTTGTCTGATTGTCTTCCACTTGTCAGCAGAAGACAATCTAAAGACAAACTATCGCACTGCGTTGGTTATGGCCTATTCTCCAACCAACAGTGTCTTTGAAGATGAGAACATTCGACTTGAAATCTTTAATGAAAAGCTTTGGGCAATAAACAAAACTGAGAAAACAATTTTTATTGATCTCTCACAATGTTTTTTGGTTCATAACGGATCATCCTACCCGATGTTTGAAAAACATCAAGATGATAAAAACGCGTCTAAAAAGAATGTATCCACTTCTATTGACGAATTCATCTCAATTGCGCCCTCAATAGGATCAAATCAAAATGATACATTCATTTGCAATCTTGCAGGTAATCTGTATGGTAAGTACTCAACTACTGAATCTCCATCCGGTAATTTCTCAGAATACGAGGAACGTCTCCTAACATTGGTAAACGAACTCGTAAATGAATCTTTGGAAGAAGACCCAAAAGGTAAGGCTTACCTTGGCACAGCAACCAGACACCTTACAGAAGATGAGAGCATAAACAATATCGGAGCTACCATCGCTTACGCATTCAATAAACGAGCTGAAAATTGGATACCAGTTTCCATCTCAACATGGGTAAGTGATGTGTACCTTGCACCCTATTATGTAGAGATGCCTCCAGAAATTAAAAAGAAAAATCAAAGAGGATTCGGTATTAAAAAGACTGAAGCTGCTAAGATTCATGTAAAAGCAGATTCACCCTTTGAATTTGATAGCGACAGATCACCCCTTATCGTCTTTGATTGGACAGGAAATTACAAGAAAGGCACATTTGATCTCACTCATACATGGATTTCACGAAAAAAGGGAATGTCGTTGGGAGGACTCCTCTTTGCATCCTTTACGACTCTTGCTACAGGAGGTTTAACGGCAGCTCTTTTCACCAATCCCGAAGAAACCCTATACAAGAAGGTAATCATCTTCAACGGTAAAGATGATGATTGGGGTAAAATGACATATTTTCCCAATCCTGACCTATCAAAATTCAATAACAAAAGATAAGTCTAACCAATCCTCATAGTAGGTTGTGACTATAATAGTCACAACCTACTAAATATCACATTTAGATGATAATCAGAACCTTTATTTCACTCATTTGTATTTTTGCAATTTTACCTGTTTCAGCATACACTCTAAGTAGTAAAGTTGAAAACGCCTTACACCTAATGAGTGAAGGTAACCTTGAAGAATCAATCAGACTCTTCAAGACAGCAGCTGGGACGAACGACATGGCTGCTCAATACTACTTAGGACAATGTTATGAATTAGGTATAGGAGTTAATACCGATCTAGCCATAGCATTCTCAATGTTTCGACGGGCTGCTGAAAGGGGATTTCCCCCAGCTATGTGTGAACTATCCAGATGTTATCTTAGTGGAATAGGAGTAACCCGTAATATCGAGAGGGCCGAAGAATGGCGCAGTAGATATGAAAAAAAACAATTTAACTTAACTATACCAAATATTAATGAAATATTCTGTGACACCGCAGAAAAAAGTAATGATAATTATTATGAATCAGCAAGTAGGATTGTAAAAGAGCCAACTCAGTCAACAGCAGAAGTTAGTAACTCAACTAACAAACTCTCAAGTAGTATATCCGGTAAACTAAATAACGATCCAATAGCTCTTGAATCTTATCAATCACTATCGGATGTGGATATAGACATTCCTAAAACGAAGCAGGTAGCTGAAAATGTTTTTGCCTTGATAATAGCAAATGAAAATTATCAAGATGTAGCAAGTGTGGCAAATGCAATAAATGATGGTGAAATAATGGCAGAGTACTGTAATAAAGTTTTGGGCATTCCTCCACACAATATTCATCTTGTTAAAGATGCGACTTTAAACAATCTTAAACGTTCAATTAATCTTTTCAGTCAAATTGCTGATGCATATAAAGGAGAGGCCTCATTCTTTGTTTACTATGCTGGACATGGAATTCCAGATGAAAAGACCTATGAAGCGTATATACTTCCCGTAGATGGATTCAATTCAGATTTATCTACCTGTTTCAGTCTATCCGAACTTTATAAGGCTTTTGGAGAAATGGCATCACAAAAGAACATTATCATAATGGATGCCTGCTTTAGCGGTTCGACCAGAGGGACTGAAATGCTCTACTCAGCTCGTGCGGTAAAACTAAAGTCTAAAAATGCAAATCCTATAGGTAAGACTGTTGTGATAACATCTGCACAAGGAGATGAGACAGCATATCCCTATAATGAGCAGAACCATGGTCTTTTCACGTATTTTCTATTAAAAAAATTGAAAGAATCCAATGGCGACATAACCTTGAAAGAACTATTTAGTTATTTAAAAGATAATGTCTATAAACAATCATTGGTAATCAATAAGAAACCACAGACACCCACCGTCTCTACATCCGTTGATATTTTCGAAGAATGGCATAATTGGAGAATAAACTAAACAATATATGAAAACAATTTTCTTATCAATCATTTTCATAATATGCATAAGTATTGGTTTGGAGGCTAAGAGCCACAAAATCAACCACAAGTCTAATGTCAGTTCTATTTCATTCAAAATAGAAAAAGCTGAATATAAGGATGAGCACACTACAATAATTGTAAAAGTAAAACAGAAACAGAACTTCAGCTACAACATATCATTAACTGATATATATATTCTACCATCCAATCACTATGTAGATACTATCCGAGGGAAATTGATCAACTGGAATAATCATAAGAATCCCAATCCCTCAAATATACCCGTAAGTGATGAAAATGAGGAATTGCTAATACTTTCTTTCCCAGGAGATGTTATTACGGATAATCCGGCATTTGATCTCAAAATAGGAAATATTATGGATCGCAAAAAGACAGAACTACTTTTCAAAGACATTCCTTTTTCAAGATAGTCCCATCTTAAATAAACTCCTTGTCAGGTATAGAAGAAAGCTATTGTCTGTTATAGCAAACACTCATCCTTCCTTTCTCCACAGGTGGCTTCTTATATCAGATGTATCAGATTAAAGCTGTTTTTAACATTTATATAACGCTATAAGAATGTAATCATATAGTCTTCTTCACGATAAGTATGTAGCCACATAAATATAACTTTATAGTCACATCATTTAATCATGGATACAATTAATGTTAATAAAACCCATATTCTAGCTCTGAAAGAAGTGAACAACTCATTTCAATCCATTCAGATCAATATTGAAAAACCAGAGCAATTTATAGCAGAACTTCATGGAATGCTTGATAATCCTAACCGAACAGTTTGGGACATGCAATCATGTTTTAAGAAACAGTTCACCATAGGTCCGGGATTTCATGACTATCTCCATCCCTATTCCTACTCTGCGTCTTATGTAGGTGGAATTGCCTATCCTGCAAATTATGAATACGATAAGCTGAAGCTGTCTTGGGAACAAGCCGCAAAAAGTGCTAAAGATGAATACGTAGAGAGATGTCGTCAGCTTAAGGTTACTGTTCAGATAAGTGAAATAGAAGTTGCACAGAACGTTGCTATCGCTAATCTCAAACGAAACCAAAAACAGAACTTTTTTGAAGATGCTGTACGTTGGATTGATGCAAGTTGTTATAATCGAGAAGTGTTAAAAATCAAACGGGAGGGTTCCATAAAGATGTTCTCAACCGAGAATGTAGGGTGGAATATGTTCTCTTATAAGATTAATAGCGATATCATAATTGAATTGCGAACTAATTTTGGGTATGGCAGTGCTGCATATTTTCTTTTAGGTGTTAAATATAAAGGAATAGATATTCTTCCGTATAGCATTATCATCAACTACTATCATGTTAATATGACAGACGTTGTACGTTGCACTCGTAACTATATTCCAACTCGTAAAAATTGGATTGTAGCTTTTGACTTCATCTCAGATTTTGTTAACCTATCAAACTCTAATCCTGATAAGTTTATACGAGATTATATTCTGGAAGAGGTAAAAGAGATGATGGTTGGGCTTGAAGCTATCTCAATAAATCCTAAAGGATTTATTGAGGAAATCAGATGGAAAAATCCCGAAATCGGTATTGTGAATATACAATCCATGCTTTCAGAGGATCGTCATAAGCTAGCCACTTATCCTGAAGAAATACCTATACTGTTCAAAGTAGAAAAAACGATGGGAGCCCTCAAGTTCCTTGAAAATCTNAACAGTATTGCANAAGAGGTTNAGGAAATTAGCCAGTANATTGAGAGAATTATTGAATTAAACACCGCTCTACGTNCAGAGATTNTTAGCACTGTAGAGAGCATTAATAAAAAAATTGAAATCGAAAGTACCCGTAAANCTGAGTTGACCAAGATAATCGAAAATCTCTCTGAGCAACTAAAGCCTTATCAAGAGGAGATTTCAGTNCTTACAANAAAGGACNCCACCTTCGATCTAAAGCAATATGAGGCTACCCACCNNAATTATCAANATTTAAAGATGGAAAAGCTTAAACGACAAACGAGCCTCAATGAAGTTTCCATTTTAATAAATGACTTAAAGTCATTTATTAACTTTTTAAATAGCTCTCTATCTCAGCTGAGTCAGTTATTGAAAGTAGCATAGTTATCTTATCGAGTCCACTCTAAAAAAGTAAGTCCATATATTAGTTGATTCCTCAGAAAAATTCGTTATCTTTGTAACCATAAAAGACTAAACCCGATAGCCTGTAAAGTCAGGGGCTATCGGGATGNANNNTTGCAAAATAGTGATTTTCTTTTGGACGNCANNATGTTAGAGCCAAATTAATTATGAAGTAATATGTTTGCGTATGGATAAGATTTACAAATCAAAAGTGGCAAAGTGGTATATATGGTTTTGCATAATTATGACCATCGCCTTCATCGGGTCAATATATCTATGTTATGAATCTACATGGGTNCTGTTGATTGATACATTGCTAATGGGTATTTGTATAATTATGATTTATGACATGCTNTTGCACACNGACTATACCATAAATGGTGAAAAACTACACATCAGATGTGGTATGCTTTTCAGANTGGACCTACCCATTTCAAAGATTACCGAGATAACACATAAATCTACAATTCTATCTTCTCCTGCATTATCCGCCAAACGAATAGGATTAAAATATGGGAGAACGAACTGGGTTTATGTCTCGCCCAAAAATCAAGAAGATTTTATATCCTCCTTAAAATCTATCAATCCTGAGATAAAAGTGTCTCCTAACAACAAATAATCATATATCTACAATTGAATTTGCCAGTATGAAACGGAAAGTTTTTAAATTTCTCGGTGCAATCGTGATTATCTTTTTATGCACTATCGCTGTCTTTCCTCTGGANCTAAGTATCCAAAGATACCGGCCCTATACTCCGGTAAAAATGTCTTCAAATCTTAAGAACGAAATAAAGAGGAATACCTCCGGACTGTCACCATACGACATTGCCATGTATTGTAATAAGAAGACCCAAGAACTACTTACATTCGCAATGAAATGTGAGACCTTTGACGATAGCCGNATCACCAAGATGAATTGTGTAGGCTACGCGCAGGTTTATGCTACCATCTGCAACTATGCCTTCAAAATAAATGGAGTCAAGGGAACGGTCAAACCGGCAGTAGGTATCGTTAAGCAAAACGGTGTGAACCTAAACCAGCTGTCAAACCTGCTTCCGGGAAAACTCCATGACTTCACAAAAGATCATGATTTCGCTGAAGTGAGGTATGACAACAANATNATCTATGTTGATCCCTCTCTAAATATTATCAATAATTCCCCTAAGCACTAAGAATTTAGTAAAAATGCGTAATATTTACACCAGTGTATGTTTGATTCTACTGGCATTCTTAAACCTACTATGCTCCTGTAGGAACAAGGATACAGATATGACCGGTAACTCTTCTAAGGAGGAGGTGTCGGTGTTTAAAAACAAGGCTAAATATGGAGAAGAGATCTCAATATATGTAGATTTCTCAATCCCATCCTCAGAACCACGTTTCTTTGTCTATGACAATAAGAATGATTCACTGCTATCCGAGTCAAAGTGTGCTCATGGATGTGGTGGTGGCAGCACTGTCGATACTCCCGTTTTCTCCAATACACCCGGTAGTGAATGTTCAAGTCTGGGAGATTACAAACTTAGAAGCATAGGCAAGCTGAATACTATTGATATGCCATGTATAAGGATTGATGGCTTAAGTGCCTCCAATTCAAATGCAGCCTCCAGAGGTATCGTTATACATGAAGGTCCGATATTTGCCGANGACATNACAATTGGGGTTAAGATTCCTGTAAGCAGCTATATCAGTCAAGGATGCTTCACAATATCTTCGAATACGTTCAACTTGCTTTGTGATGAGATGAGAAAGAACAGAACTATCTACCTCTATGCTTATAAGTGATATATACACACNGACCCGGTATACACACTAAACAGAGGAAAAAGCAGTTTCATAGTATAGATATGTGACCATAACGGTTACAAAAGTTGAAGAAAAATGTGTATGGAGATTACAGAAGAGGAGATAGCTCGCAGACAGGACTATGCGATCGAGCTTAGAGGTAAAGGATATAATTGCGCCCAGTGCGTACTGATGAGTCTTTCCGACAAACTCGGAGTAGACGAGGATATGGCAGCCAAACTGACAGCAGCTTTCGGTAGCGGTTTTGCCGCCACCGGAGAAATATGCGGCGCCATGTCGGCCCTCGGTATCGCGGAGGGTCTTGCGGAAAATGACTCTACGCCTCAGGCCAAGTTGAAGGCTATGAAGGCNACAAAGGTGATGTTCGATCAGTTTAAGGATGAGAACGGAGGCCGCTTCCGTTGCCGCGACCTCAAAGGGAAGGAGGATGCGCGCTCATGTCCCGAACTGATCCGCCAGGCAGTGGCAATCTTCCTGAACAGATCNGTCTGAGTCTTGGAGAAAATCAATACGGTCGGAATCCGATACAGTATCGGGTTCCGACCGTATTGATTTATCATCCCTTTTATCCGGGAAATCCTGTAAGTTTGTCAGGATTTGGAGAAGAGNTGTTTGATCGAGCCGAGAGAGGATAGAACTGAGGTGGCTTCATAAGGGATGTAGACTGTCTTATTGTCCTGCCCGTCGGCCATGCTCTTGAGAGTCTCGATATATTTCTGGGCCAGCATGTAGGCCGCCGGATCGGTCTGCGACTGTGCCACGGCATCNGCCACATTACGGATGGCGTCGGCCTCAGCCTGAGCGCGAAGCACCTGTGCCCTCGCCTCACCCTCAGCCTTNAGGATGGCCGCCTGTTTCTCGGCCTCCGCCTTATTGATCTGCGACATCTTCTGGCCCTCCGAACGGAGTATCAGCGACTGCTTCTCACCTTCGGCATTGAGAATCTCGGCACGACGGTTACGTTCTGCCTGCATCTGTTTCTCCATAGCCACGCGCACACTCTCCGGAGGGGTAATGTCCTGAAGCTCCACACGATTCACTTTCACTCCCCATTTGTTGGTGGCCTCATCGAGAATGGTCTGCAGTTTGGCGTTGATAGTGTCGCGGGAGGTCAATGTCTCGTCAAGCTCCAGCTCACCTATCACATTTCTCAGCGAAGTCTGCGTCAGTTTCTCGATAGCGTTGGGAAGATTGTCAATCTCGTATACCGACTTCTTCGGGTCGACGATCTGGAAATATAGAAGTGCATTGATCTCGGTAGTTACATTGTCGCGTGTTATCACCTGCTGGGAAGGGAAATCATACACCTGCTCGCGAAGGTCGATCACCGTTGTAGTGGAAACACGCACGCCTGTCCGACCGAAAGCCCCCGTCTCTATGCGGCGTGTATATATCACTTTCGGTTTATCGATAAATGGTATAATGAAGTTCAACCCGGGCTGGAGCACAGAATGGAATTTGCCGAGACGCTCCACCACTTTTGTCTCGGACTGAGGCACGACCTTCACGCTCGCCATGATGACGAGCACCACAAGGATAAGGATCACGCCTGCTACGATGATTGATGTCATAAGGTATAATGATTTTAGTTGTTAGGTTCCACTTTAAGGATAATCGAATCATAGCCAACCACCCTGACCTCCTCGCCGGCGGTAAGAGGAGCGCCGGAATGAGTGGGATGCACCTGCCATACATCACCGTCGATACGAATCCGCAGACAATCCTGCGCCTCTATCACCTTTCCGGTACGTCCGATAAGTGCGTCCATTCCGGTAGCTGTTGGCTGTGCTCCTCTGTGAAGGGCCTTCACGAGACGATGCCGCAAGCGATAGGTGGAGAGATAGAGTATGCCGGTAGCCACTACAAAAGTGATGATGGTAGGGATCCATTCGCCGTCAAACAACGCGCATACCATCGCCGCAAGGGCTCCCACACCGATATAAAGACACGTTGTAGAGAGTGTAAGCAATTCCGCCACAAGAAATCCGACCCCCAAAATCAGCCAAAAACTCCAGAGTCCCATAATTACAGTCAGTTTAAAGATTACCTTACAAAGATAACAAAAAAATTGCAGAAATCCAAATTTGCAAGCAATGAAACGCAATATAGAATAAATAATATGCAATAAAGGATAAATAAAAGGCACCCCGGGAGGGAGAAGTCTCCTCCGGGGTGCTGTATATCGTCTTATCGATTGCCGAGCCGACCGAATTGCCGGGCCGAACGACTCGGCAGGGCGTCGTAATCAGTCGCGTGAGAAGAGGTCGCGGGTATATACCTTCGTCTCAACGTCGGCGAGCTCGGGGGCTGTGCGGTTGGCAAGGATAGCCTGGCTCTGGCGCTTGAATTCGTCAAGATCGTTCACCACCTTGCTGCCGAAGAAAGTGGTGCCGTTCTCAAGTGTGGGCTCGTAGATTATAACTTTCGCACCCTTTGCCTTGATACGCTTCATCACTCCCTGGATCGACGACTGGCGGAAGTTGTCGGAGTTTGATTTCATAGTGAGACGGTAAACGCCGATCACAACCTCATCCTCGGGGGCTTTGCCGTAGGTGTTGGCGCTGCTATAGTCATACCATCCCGCCATCTTCAGCACCTGGTCGGCTATGAAATCCTTGCGGGTGCGGTTGCTCTCCACAATTGCCGTCATCATGTTCTGAGGCACGTTGGCATAATTGGCGAGAAGCTGTTTCGTGTCCTTGGGGAGGCAGTAGCCGCCATAGCCGAAACTCGGGTTGTTGTAGTGTGAGCCGATTCGGGGATCAAGCCCTATACCCTCGATGATGGCTTTGGCATNAAGTCCCTTCACCTCGGCATATGTGTCGAGTTCGTTGAAATAGCTTACACGCAAGGCAAGATATGTATTGGCGAAAAGTTTCACGGCCTCAGCCTCCTTCATACCCATATACAATGTGGGGATGTCGGCCTTGAGAGCACCTTGCTGCAGAAGATGTGCAAATGTGTGGGCAGCCTTGTCCATCCTCTCCACATCGGTGAGGGCGAGGATTGCGGCGTTCTCCTCGGCGAAGCGTGGATCGTCGATTATCTTGGGAATACCGGCAATAATGCGCGAGGGATAGAGATTGTCGTAGAGAGCCTTGCTCTCACGCAGGAACTCCGGGAAGAAGAGGAGNTTGAACTCCTTCACCCCCTTNGCCGCATACTTCAGGTAAAGGGAGCGGCAGTAGCCTACAGGGATTGTGGATTTGATCACCATCACGGCCGATGGATTCACGGAAAGCACGAGATCTATCACATCCTCGATGTGATGGGTGTCAAAATAATTGGTCACAGGGTCGTAGTTGGTGGGGGCGGCTATCACCACAAACTCCGCATCGCGGTAGGCTTCCTTGCCATCGAGAGTGGCCTTCAGCCGCAAGTCCTTCTCCGCGAGATATTTCTCGATATAGTCATCCTGAATCGGAGACTTNCGNCTGTTGATCAGATCCACCTTTTCGGGGATCACGTCAACTGCCGTGACATCGTTGTGCTGCGCCAGAAGTGTGGCGATCGACAGACCGACATAGCCGGTGCCTGCTACTGCAATTTTCATGTTTCGAACTTGTTATTGATGATAATGGAGCATACTGTCACCCGCTGTTCCTTCGGGTGGGTGTTATTATTCATTTAACGGCGATTTTGTTAAAATGTTTTATGATACAGCGGTGGGGATTTGCCAGTTTCCTTTCTTATCATTAACTTTGTAGGCTCAAACACCCGCAACCCCGCCGGCGTTCCATTATCTCTCTTACGGATAATGAGTCCGGGAGAAGCTCACGCGAAGCCGGAGGAGGGGGTGTAACCAAAACCGATATCTCATATGGATTTTAAAATAGAAGCCACAGCTCCCGATACCAATGCAAGGGCCGGAGAGATCACCACCGACCACGGCGTGGTGCCCACACCGATTTTCATGCCTGTGGGCACAGTAGGAAGCGTAAAGGGGGTGCATCAGCGCGAGCTTCGTGACGACATCGACGCCAAGATCATACTCGGCAATACCTACCATCTCTATCTTCGTCCCGGCCTCGACATATTGCGACGTGCCGGAGGTCTTCACAAATTCAACGGCTGGGAACGCCCTATCCTCACCGATTCCGGTGGTTTTCAGGTGTTCTCCCTCTCCGGCAACCGTAAACTGAAGGAGGAGGGGGCCTACTTCCGGAGCCATATCGACGGCTCGAAACATCTCTTCACTCCTGAGGGTGTGGTGGATATCGAGCGCATCATCGGCGCCGACATAATGATGGCCCTTGACGAATGTCCCCCCGGGACATCCGACTATGATTATGCTAAAAAATCGCTCGGACTTACGCAGCGATGGCTCGAACGCGGCTGGAAGCGATATAAGGAGACAGAGGGGCTCTATGGCTATTCTCAGGCTTACTTCCCCATCGTGCAGGGATGTGTGTATCCCGATCTCCGGCGTGAGGCGGCCAAACATGTGGCCGATCTCGGAGCCGACGGCAACGCCATAGGAGGTCTTGCCGTGGGTGAGCCTACCGACAAGATGTATGAGATGATCGAGATTGTCAACGAGATTCTCCCCGAGGATAAGCCCCGCTACCTGATGGGGGTTGGCACTCCCGCCAATATCCTTGAGGCGATCGACCGTGGTGTGGATATGATGGACTGTGTGATGCCTACCCGCAACGGCCGCAACGGCATGATTTTCACCCGCAACGGCATAATGAACATGCGCAACCGCAAATGGGCCGACGATTTCGCTCCCCTCGACGAAGGTGGGGCCGCATGGGTCGACGAGGTGTACTCACGTGCCTATGTGCGCCATCTTTTCGTGAGTCAGGAGCTCCTCGGGATGCAGATAGCCTCCATCCACAACCTCGCCTTCTATCTCTGGCTGGTAAGGGAGGCTCGGAAGCATATCGTGGCCGGCGATTTCAAGGCCTGGAAAACCGACATGGTGGAACGGGTCACAAGACGTCTTTAATTTTACATCCATATCCCTTTCATGAACTCCAAAGAGGATTATATAAACAGCCCGGATAACCAAAACGCGGATGCTACTGAAGAGGTGATCACCCTCCACACCGTTGACTCCGTCGACAAGAAGAGGAGATGGAAATGGAAGAATCCCTTCCGCATCACCATCCTCGACCGCTATATTCTCGGTAAATTCCTGGGCACATTCTTTCTCTCCACCCTTCTGCTGCTCGCCGTGATAGCCATGTTTGACATCACGGAGAAACTCGACGCGTTTCTTGCCGCCCCGCTGAAGGAGACCCTCTATGACTATTTCCTCTCCTTCCTCCCCTATTTCGCCAACCAGCTCTCCCCTCTTTTCGTGTTCATCTCGGTGATTTTCTTCACCTCGAAGATGGCCGGCAACTCCGAAATCATCGCCATCCTGTCGAGTGGCGTGAGCTTCAACCGCCTGCTGCGTCCCTACATGATAGGAGCGGCAGTGATAGCCGCCTTCACTTTCGTGCTGAGCAACTACCTCATCCCGCCTACCAACGTGAGGCGTATAGCCTACACAAATAAGTATGTGAAAAACAAGAAGGTGGAGAGCAACGTCAATGTGCAGCTCCAGGTGTCGCCGGGAGTGGTGGCTTATATCGGACGTTTCGAGGACCGCAACAAGACGGGCTACCGTTTCTCGCTCGACAAGTTTGAGGGGCAGCAACTTGTGTCGCGCACTACAGCTCAGGGGGCGCGCTACGACACCACAAAGATGTATCACTGGATACTCTCCGACTATATCACACGCGATTTCGACGGGATGAAGGAGACTATCACCCGTGGCACGAAGCTTGACACCATCATCCCCTTCGAGCCACGCGACTTCATGATATCTGTCAACGACCAGGAGACACTCACCACCCCCCAGCTCACGGAATATATCGAGAAGCAGAAGATGCGCGGTGTGGCCAACATAAAGGCTTTCGAGATTGAGAAGGAGAAGCGAATCGCCGCCACTGCCGCGGCCTTTATCCTCACCCTGATCGGAATGTCGCTCTCCTCGCGCAAGGTGAAGGGTGGAATGGGTATAAACATCGGTATCGGACTGGCTCTCAGTTTCAGCTATATCCTTTTCTCTACCGTCACCAGTACATTCGCCATCAACGGCCTCACCACCCCTTTCATAGCTATGGAGATCCCGAATGTGGTGTATCTGGCCATCGGCCTGTTCCTTTATTACCGTGCGTCGAAATACTGACCCACGTCCACAGCCATACCTATACATCAGAACGATGACTCAGAAAAGCGACATTACCGGAGGCAGAATCCGACTGACTCTCTGCCTCGGATCGAATTGCGGCGACAGGGTTGCCTCTGTGGCGGAAGCCCTCGAATGGATTGAGATGCATCTGGAAGATCCGGCCGCATCGGCCATATACGAGACTCCGGCCTATGGCCATGAGGGGGCGCCCTATATGAATGCGGTGGCCGAGGGTTATCTCCCCGCTTCTATGCTCACCACCTTTGAAAAGGAATGTAAGATATATGAAACGGCACACGGCCGCGACGCTGAGGCGCGTCTTGAAAACCGTGTGCCGATAGATATCGATATCGTTGTAGCCGGGGAGGATATCCTGCGTCCTACCGACTACCGCTGTTCCTTCTTCCGCCGGGGACTCTCAATGCTCCGGCTCCAGAGTGAAGAGTGTAATNTCGGGATATGCCGCGAAAAGACGTGANGGCATACCTACCTCCCCCGCCCCGATGTTGACGTAAAGNTTCACAGGCTCATTATTTTTGTTGAGCCGCTCAAACATTCCNCCCCAGAGCTTATATCTGAAGACTGCGGGCGACCATTCAAAACCACCGATCCTAACCACAAACTGCATTGCGTGGGTATGCCCGGCGAGGGTCAGATCGATATCGGTGTTGTCTGCCACATACTCATCCCAATGGGCCGGGTTGTGGGTCAGCAGCACCTTATAGCGTCCGTCGTTCTGGTTAAAAGCCGAATCGGGCGAGGAAGGGAGAGCCTTCTCAAGGTCGCCGTAGGTGGGAAACGGGGGATCGCCTACATTCTCCACCCCGACAATCATGATTGAATCATTATCGCGTGTGCGGAAAACCCTGCGGTTGTTGAGCAGGTCCCAGCCCATCTGCTTCTGGTCGCGTGCCAGCTGACGGTTGTTCTCAAGCCTATCCTCCGGATCGCTCCAGTCCACATAGTCGCCATAGTCATGGTTTCCGAGAATGGACAGCACCCCGTCGGGAGCATGAAGGCGTGATAAGACAGGGATGAAGGGCTTTATCTCATCGGTGCGCCGGTTCACCACGTCGCCGGTGAAAACGATAAGGTCAGGTTTCAGAGCGTTAACAGAATCAACCAACGTCGAGATGAAAGTCGTGTCGTTGCCCCATGTGCCCACATGGAGGTCGCTTATCTGAGCTATCCGATAGCCGGCGAACTCCTTCGGCAGTCGCGACGACACCACCTCCACATTCTTCACCTCAATCTCATGGCGCGTCACACCCACACCCCACCACATGCTCACACACGTGGCGACTGCCGCAATCGCGCCTATCCATCTCAAAGGATGCCTCTTCCCCTTCACGCGGAAAATCCACCTTCCGATTCTTCCTATAAGTGAAAAGATGATATATATCAGCTTGGAGGCATAGATGGAGAGATATGAATAGAGCATCCACATCACCGGGAGAATGTCGCTCTGTTCCGAACGTCGCGGCATACACAGAGTGACGATGATGAAGAGCCAGCAGATTATAGCCGACACACCATACACCTTGCGCCAAAGCCCCTTCCCGGCTTTCTTAGGGATGTCGTTGTAGATATAGAGGTCGATCAGCCCGCTCCCGAGGAGAAGGCAGATCATCAAGATAAATGGTATTCTCATAATTCTGTTTTATATAAGGTGTAAAAGGCCTCACTCCATTCCTCCGAGCAGCGAGCGCAGCTTATTACGCAGGGGATTGGCATACATAGTGAGCATCATCTGCCACATATATTCGCGCTCCTCGGCAGTGACATCCTTGAGGTCAACCTTGTTGAGCTGGCTGTTGAAGTAATCTATAGTCTCCTCCCTCTTCTCCGGGGTGTATTTCCTCGCGAAGCGGTTGGTGTTGTGCAGCAGGTCGAAAGCCACATAGTTGATATCGAATATCTCGTAGCTTCTATGGATGGCCTGATCCACAAGGCAGCCCACATGCTTCGCGGCCTTGTTGCGGTCGGTGAAATCGCCTATCTGGTCGAGCTTGCTGTTGAGGCGGGGGGTAAGCTGGAAATGCACCTTCCCCTTGAACTGCATCAGGCCAGTCTCCATCGAGAAGAGGTCGTCGCGCTGGCTCTTCTTGAAGTCAGGATCGCGTCGGCGCATCAGAAACTCCTTCGCCTTCAGATAGTCGTTGGGATCATATTCATAAGAGATGCACACCGGCATCACATTGATCTCCTTGATATTGTCAATAAAGCTTCCCTGTCCGGATATTGCGAGCATCTTCAGTACGCTCTCCTGGGTGTGGTCGCTGCTGTCTTTCGCCCTACCCTCTCTCTGGGCTATCCACACCGACTCATGCTTCTCAAGGATGCAGTGGTGTATGTAGGCCGAGAGCTTCTTGGCGGCTTCAAGCCCCTCTCGCAGACCCGTGTTGCGTTTCACTATGAAACTCTTGTTGAGCCTCACGAGATCGGTGATCCAGTCATATATAAGGAGATTGTTTCCGATGGCTACTTCCGATGTGGGCATCCCCCGGCGCAGGAATGCAAGATTGAGGAATGAAGCGTCGAGCACGATGTCGCGGTGGTTGGTGAGGAAAGTATAGCACAACGAAGGGTTGTAATATTTCACACCTCCGAGGGTTATTCCCGAGGTAGTGGTCTTGGCAAGCATCTCCAGGAAAGGAAACATCACTTTATGCTGGAAATCATGCTTGTTGTGAATCTGGAGCAGCTCATCTATGAGTGTTGGAACGGCGTCGGCCGGCATAGCGTATTTCACCGCATGGAGAAATCCGGGTTCCTTCACAAGTTGCTCCATCTTCTCATGAAAGAGGGAATCGTCATATGGCGCGATGTCGCTGAAGTTATATTCTTGTTGACTCATTATGTTTCAGTTTTTCATTTCTCCCGGCTTCCCCGGCTCCATGAGCCCGGGAGTGGGGAGGTTTTAATGCTAAAGCCTCATATATGAAAACATTTCCAGATGGAAAATTTCCGAAAAATTAAGTTAAAATTCTATAACCTCGCCATTTCTCGATCAATGAGGTCATATCTTCCGGCACCGGGCACTCGAAATCCATCTGTTTCCCCGTGGCCGGATGCACAAATCCGAGTGTGCGGGCNTGCAACGCCTGACGGGGGCACGTCTGGAAACAGTTCTCCACAAACTGTCGGTATTTGGCGAAAGTGGTGCCTTTGAGAATCCTGTCGCCGCCGTAGCGCGCATCATTGAAGAGNGGGTGACCCTGGCTGAGCATATGCACCCTGATCTGATGCGTGCGTCCGGTCTCGAGTACACACTTCACCACCGTGACGTATCCGAAGCGTTCGATCACATCATANTGTGTCACGGCATGCTTTCCCACCGCAGGGTCGTCGGTAACCCACATCTGCAGTTTGTTGCGTGGATTACGCGCGATGTTGCCGGTAATCGTGCCTTTATCCTCTTTGAAGTCGCCCCACACCACTGCCACATACTCCCTTTTGGTGGTCTTGTGGAAAAACTGGTTGCCGAGATGTGTCTTGGCCTCGGGAGTCTTCGCCACCACGAGCAAGCCGGAGGTATCCTTGTCGATGCGGTGAACGAGTCCGAGCCTCGGGTCGCTCACGTCGTAGTCGGGATTATCCTTGAAATGATATGCCAAAGCGTTCACGAGAGTGCCGTGGTAGTTGCCGTGTCCGGGATGCACCACAAGTCCCGCCGGCTTATTGACCACCAGGAGATACTCATCCTCATACACGATATCCAGCGGTATATCTTCGGCGATGATCTCGAATTCATATCGCGGACGGTCCATCACGATGCTCACGGTGTCGCCGGGCTTCACTTTGTAGCTCGACTTCACCGGTTTGCCGTTCACGATAACGCATTGAGCGTCGGCCGCCTGCTGGATACGGTTGCGGGAGGTCTTCTGCATGCGGTCGACAAGGAACTTGTCGACGCGTATCATCTCCTGCCCCTTGTCGGCAGTGAAACGGAAATGCTCATACATCTCACGGCCATCCTCCGTTATGAAAGAGGGCTCCTCCACCTCGGCTGCGCTCTCCTCATCCATATCGGGGAGAAGGAGATCCGACAGTTGNTCNTCCTGCTGTGTCAGTATATCTTCTGCCATGATACTCTTATTCTATAAAGACCGGTTCCTCCTCTTCCTCGGCCGGAGCGGGATGACTCTCNTCTACCGCAGGCGCCACCGAAGGATCGGCAGTTATCTCCTCATAATTCTGGCTGTTGCCGGAGTCGTAGTCGCTCCCCTCCTCGGTGACGATGCGCAGATACTCCTCATTCTGGAGTGAGTCGCGAAGTTCNCCGAGACGCCCGTCATACACCTCCACTACAAGTTTGGCATTGACCGGCACTTTCTCCGTCTTCTTCACCACTTTTCCGTTGGCGGTCACCTTCACGATACAGTCGTTGTCGCCGAGCACCTTCACCACCCGGATATTCTTGAAGCCCAGCTCCTCAAGACGGGCCATACCCTGACGGAAAGAGAAACTCTTCAGGGCATCCTCCCGCGGATTATTGTCATCGTCGATCACCACCTCCTTGGGATGCACGGCGTTGATGTAAAGGAAAATCTTGCGTCCGGGCTTCACGACGGCTCCCGATTTGGGGAANTGTTCGATTACGAATCCGGGCTTCACATCCTCCTTATATATAGAGTCGCGGATATCCACACGGAAACCGCTGTCGTGAAGCACACGTATAGCCTGCGTATAGCTCATATTCTCCACTTTAGGCACAATGTCGCTCTCGCCATGCTTAGTAAAGATCTGCAGGGCGATGTATACAATACCAATGCCGATGAAAGCCACGAGGATCACCACCAGGATATTGGCGAGCACAGGATGGCGCTGTATGAATCCACTTCTGGAGGAATGCGGGTTATCGTCTTTCATATCTTATTGTTAAGCTGCAGGAAGAGCCGCCCGAAAGAAGGGATCATCCTGCAAGAGTTGTTTCAGGCTTCAAAATTAACAAAAAATCCCATGTTACGCAAATCCAACGACACNGAGGAGAGAAAAGANATAAATTTAAAAGTTAATAATTGTAAACTGCATGAATTTTCGTTTTCTTTTTAGCGGATAATTTATTAACTTTGCAGTTCAAAGCGTAAACATCGATGCGTAAATACTTATTTTTCATACCGCTTCTACTATTGTTAGGCTCCTGCGGGGAGTATAATAAAGTATTGAAGAGCAAAGACGTAGATTACCGTTTCGACTATGCAAAGCGTGCATTNGACGCCCGTAAGTACACACAGGCGGCCACCGTGCTCGAGACAGTCTACACACCGCTGCGTGGCGGTCCGAACGGCGAGGAGGCTCTCTTCTTGCTCGCAATGTCATATTACGAAAANAAAGACTATCTCAATTCGGGAGTCTACTTCAAGACATATTATTCCCGCTATCCCAAAGGGAAATTCGCCGAGCTAGCCCGCTTCTATTCGGGCTACGGCTACTACCTCGACTCCCCCGACCCTCAGCTCGACCAGAGCCAGACCATCAAGGCCATCGAGGAGCTTCAGGGATTTCTTGATTATTTCCCTCAAAGCGACCGCGTCACCATCGCCCAGAACGCAATATTCGAGATGCAGGACAAGCTCACTCTGAAGGAGCTCCAGAACGCTCAGCTATATTACAATCTCGGCAACTTCATGGGCAACAACTACGACGCNGCCATCATNACNGCCCAGAACGCCCTCAAGAACTATCCCTANTCGAAGTTTCGCGAGGATTTCGAGCTTCTCATCCTGAAGTCGAAATATCAGGAGGCGCGTCTCAGCGTCAGCGAGCGTCAGGCCGACAGATACCGCGATGTGGTGGATGAGTATTTCTCGTACATCAACAATTATCCGGAATCAAAGAACCGTAAGGAGGCCGACAACATCTANGAGATAGCNCGCAAGCATGTGCAGGAATGACCTCCCNCCCCGGAGTCTCCCTCACGATATGCTATAAACAGAGAAACAAATCAACCCTTTAATCATACACATACTCCGTCATGGATTATAAAAAGACAAACGCCCCGCTCAATACTGTGACCCGCGACATGATCGCGATGGCTGAACAGACCGGTAACGTCTACGAAACCGTTTGCATCATCGGCAAACGTGCCAACCAGATTGCCGTGGATATGAAAAAGGAACTTGAGAAGAAACTACAGGAGTTCGCTTCAAGCGACAACCTCGAGGAGGTGTCGGAAAACCGTGAACAGATCGAGATCTCACGGTTCTATGAGAAGCTTCCGAAACCGACGCTCATCGCCACACAGGAATACATCGAGCACAAGCTCTATTTCGCCAACCCGGCCAAGGAGCGCGACCGCCTCAACGATTGANCTGACAATCTTCAAAGCCGGAATCTTTCCGGCTTTTTCTTTTTTACTTAATCTCGATGCGTGAGCCACGTCTCTTCATATTCAATCCGGCGACCGACTTCGCCCTGGCGGCCGGCAGAAACCATTATTCCCCTCCGGCTATAATCAGGAAGTTTGCCCGGGATATGCAGCTTGTGCAGGCTCTGGTGGCCTCTCCCGGCGACTGTATCCTCGTAGCCGACGATTTCAATCCCGCTCTCTACCCCTCGGCCGGACATCTTGAGGCCGTCAGCCGTAAAGACCTCTCCCTTCTGCGACANTCCGAGCTCAGGGAGCTGANGCGCNAAGACTCCGTGTCGGATAAGATACCTTTCAGTATTACCCCCTGGGGATGGAACCATTCCCTGCGTATCGATCTCNTAGGGCTGGGNGTGTCCCCCTCCCTTATTCCATCNCNGGAGGATATCGACAGCCTGCGCGCCCTGTCACACCGACGCACCGTAATACCCTTTCAGAAGAGACTCGCCGCACTGCTCCCCTCCATGAATGTGCCGGAAGCCCGNGAGCTATATTCCGTAGAGGAATGTATGCATCTTCTCTCAGAGTATGAAGAGATTTATTTCAAATCCCCCTGGAGCAGTTCGGGCAGAGGTGTAGTGTCNTCCGCGTCGCTCACACAAGAACAGCTGGAGCAATGGACAGGGGGTTGCATCCGCCGNCAAGGGAGTGTAATGGGTGAGAAAGGCTGGAGAAGAAGAGCAGATTTCGCTACGGAATGGATTATNGACAGGGGTAAGGCCACATTCATCGGACTGTCGCTCTTCNNGACCTCTCAACANGGGAGATATGCCGGAAACTCCCCCCTCCCGCAGCAGGAGATTGAGGATTATCTTAAGGAGATCAGCGTTGAATGGAGTAATGAGATCATCGANGCCCAGAGAATTGCTNTGGAGGAGATTATCGCCCCTCATTACTCCGGTCCGGCCGGAATCGACATGCTTGCCGATGAGTCGGGCAGAATCAACCCGTGCGTGGAGATCAACCTGCGCATGACCATGGGGATCATCTCCCTGGGNCATCTTCCCCCTTACCGGTTCCCCTCCGCATAAAGAGGGGCATTGTCATTTCTATAGAAAGCATTATGAAGAGAATAGCAATTATCGGGCGCGGAAATGTAGCCTTCCATCTGCAGAAAGCTTTTGGCGATGATGCACGGATGGTGAATCCGCACACCCTTGAAGGTATGCCGGAGAATCCGGATGTGATCCTCATAGCCGTGAAGGANGATGCGATAGCCGATGTGGCTCTCCGTTGCAAAGGGGTAGCGCCACTGATGGCACATACCTCGGGATCGGTAGGTATGTCGGTTCTTGAGGGTTGCGCCCCTCACACCGGTGTCTTCTACCCTTTGCAGACATTCTCCAAGGATGTGACGTTGGACTATAGTGAGATACCATTCTTCATCGAGGGGAGCGACAGGGAGGCTGACGACCGGCTCACNGCACTCGCACTTAGAATCAGCCCCAANNTCTACAAGGCAGACTCTGAGGTGAGAGGCAGACTCCACATTGCCGCGGTGTTTGCGTGCAACTTCTCCAATCATCTCTCAGCACTTGCCGACGACCTTCTCCATGAATCGGGAATGGACTATAGAGTGCTTCTCCCACTGCTGAAGGAGACTGTACGCAAGCTCGACACACTCCCCCCCCGGAAGGCGCAGACAGGACCTGCTTCGAGAGGCGACCGTAAAGTGATGGCGACTCACATCGACCGGCTTTCCTGCCATCCGGATATGCAGGAGATCTACAGACTTCTCTCCTCCTCTATCATGGCCAAGGCCAAATCAGTGTAAACACATACAAACCGACGTAAGACATATGGTAGACTACAATCTAAAACAGATTAAAGCCTTCGCATTTGATGTCGACGGGGTGCTCTCCCCCTCGACAATACCACTCGGCGACGACGGCTATCCCAAAAGAATGGTGAATATCAAGGATGGCTACGCTCTTCAGCTCGCTATCAAGAAAGGATTCAGCATCGCCATCATCACCGGCGGCACCGACAAAGCGGTAAAGAAACGTTATGAAGCCTTAGGGATCAAGGAGATATATCTGGGCGCATCGAAAAAGCTGCCAATCCTTCAGGATTGGATGGAGCGCCATTCGCTTGCGCCGGAGGAGGTGGTATTCATGGGCGACGACATCCCCGACCTCCCCTGTCTGCGTCATGTGGGACTCCCCTGCGCCCCCTTCGATGCCTGCTGGGAGGCTAAGTCGACGGCTATATATATCAGTCGCTTCTCAGGAGGCTACGGCTGTGTGCGCGATATTCTTGAACAGACAATGAAAGCCCAGGACCTCTGGCTCACCGATGCCGAGGCCTTCGGCTGGTAACACTACAATAACCATGTTGGATAATCTGCATAACTATAAGATACTGCTCGCGAGCAAATCGCCACGGCGTCGTGAACTTCTCCAGCAGTTGCGCATACCATTCAATGTAGTGACTCTCGGAGGTATAGATGAAAGCTTTACTGAAGGNATGCCCCTTGTCGATGTTCCTCAATATGTGTCGGAGAAGAAGGCCGATGCCTTTCAGGCTATCATGAAGGAGAACGAGCTTGTAATCACAGCCGACACCATGGTGATTTGCGACGACCGAATCATGGGGAAACCGAAAGATNCGCGCGAGGCAAGGGAGATGCTTCAATTACTNTCGGGTAAGACCCATAAAGTGGCCACCGGCGTGACTCTCACCACTCTTGACCGGCGNACCTCCTTCACGACCGTCACCGAAGTCACCTTCTCCGTTCTCTCCGATAAAGAGATCGACTATTATATCGACAACTTCCAGCCCTTCGACAAAGCCGGAGCCTACGGCATTCAGGAATGGATCGGCGGGGTTGCCGTCAGCAGTCTTAAAGGGAGCTACTACAATGTGATGGGTCTCCCCATCCACAGACTGTATCAGGAACTCAAACTCTTCTGAATGAGAAAAGAAAAGATAAGGGGATGCGTCGCGCGGACGCATCCCCTTATCTTATCTTTTCACTGGCGGAGCTCTATTCTAAGCCTCCGGATTCAATTTCAAGCCTTTGCAGTCTCTTCTGCAGTCGGCACTTCTGCACGGTATTTGGCCTCCCAGCCAAGGGCGGAAGCGCCCAATACGGCTGCATCGCTCTCTTTAAGCTCTGAGAGGAGAATCTTTGTCTTCCCCTTGAAAATGGGGAGCACATTCTTGTCGAAAGCCTCCTTGAGGGGACGCATAAGCAGATCGCCGCTCTTGGCGAGACCGCCGAAGAGAATTATTGCCTGAGGGCTTGAGAAAGCNACCATGTCGGCGAGAGTCTGGCCGAGAATAGTGCCTGTGTATTCNAAGATATCCTTGGCGAGCTTNTCGCCGGCNACAGCTGCGTCATATACATCCTTCGAGGTNATATCCTCGGTAGGGATATGGCGGAGGNTGGAATCCTCTGTGCGGATTTCAAGGAACTCACGGGCNGTGCGTGCNACACCTGTNGCGCTACANTATGCCTCCAGACATCCTGTACGTCCGCAACCGCATACACGTCCGTTGTTGCGCTTCACGATAAGATGACCNAGCTCACCGGCGAAACCGTCATGTCCATACACGAGCTGACCGTTNACTACGATTCCGGAGCCTACGCCTGTGCCGAGTGTTATCATTATGAAATCCTTCATACCNCGTGCGGCACCGTAGGTCATCTCTCCGAGAGCTGCGGCGTTGGCATCATTGGTGACCGCCACCGGNATTCCTCCGAAGGCTTTGCTCACCTTCTCAGCAAGAGGAATGATAGGTCCCCAGGGAAGATTGGGGGGATTCTGAATCTCACCTGTGTAGTAATTTCCGTTAGGTGCTCCTATGCCTATACCATGAATCTTGTCTTCAGCATCATTGGCACGAAGCAGACGCTCCACACCCTGATGGAGTTCTTCAATGTAGTCGTCGAAATCGGCATGCTTGCGGGTCTTGATTGAATCGCTGGCAATGACATGACCACGTGCATCCACTATTCCGAAGACTGTGTTGGTGCCACCTATATCGACACCCAATACATAAGGTTTACTCATTTTGACTCGTAATAAAAAGGGTTATAATTTTTAGTTCCCGTATCTTATCTCATCCCTTCACATCCAAAGAACAAACAATGTGGTCTTTTCGCTCACAAAGATAAGTATTTTTTCTTTAAAAAGAGGGAAGATTAGTATAAATTAACCAAAAAACGCCCTGGCTTATTCATTCCGATGAAAGTCATGGCTCTCGAGAGTGGCTTTCTTAGCCACAACCCTACATGCGGCAAGATATTCGAACAGCCATCTCGCGCTAATCCCGATCTCAAGCAGATGTGGTTATTGTCAATGACCGTTATCTTAATCAACCGTCATCTCTATAACATCAAACCCTCTACTTATCAGATTCACAGTATCGGATTGGCATCCAACACTATTACCCTCAATCTCATCTGATTCCGTTATGATGGTTGGCTGTATCTTCACAATTCGGTGAGATCTTAGTTTATCAATCACGAAACGGCATATCTCATCTTTATTCTGAAAACGATCCTCAAGTTTATTCTCTTCCGAATCAAATCCTGTATCCCCGAGTTTAATCAAATAACTCGCTACCAGACCGTCCGGATCCATATCCAGATTGCACTCATCGGGTATGTTAATGATGAATGAATCGTCGTCAAACCATATCCATAGACTTATGTAGCATATCTCCGGATTCTCCCGGATCTGATGGATCCGGTCGATTATATCTCTCGTCGGAAGGTAGAAAACCATCTCATAAAGGTTAGTACTGTCATAGCCCAACTTTACCGGAAGCTTATACACTTTCCCTTCAACCTCCCATTCAAATTCAGGCAGAAAGGTACGGTACCATATAACACCATCCTCTTCACTACTTCCGACTACGTATGGATTCCTTGAACTTAGACGAATCTTCTCGGTATCAGTAGTGGATACTGCACCGTCATTGTTTCCGGCCTCAGTGCCGGCCTCTCTCTGATCTGTTACCACAAGAGAGGACTTGTTTTTGGAAAATCTCGATGAGATCTTCTTGAATATGGATAATCCCATGATATTTATAACCTTTTTGTGTTTTGATTATTTTGACTTTACCCTTCTCGGTTTTATCGCANGAGGATCGACAGCT
The DNA here is from genome assembly GCA_014801605.1 of Bacteroides sp. GTDB lineage: Bacteria > Bacteroidota > Bacteroidia > Bacteroidales > Muribaculaceae > Lepagella. The sequence continues at coordinate 23,194 of JAAVDU010000022.1, read as the reverse complement.
TTCCCTGAAGAGAAATCGAGTCGCTCAAGATAAGTGAATCCACAAAGGTAATCAATATTTGCAAGAAACCGGTAAGCCCCGGATATGTTCTGGAACATATCCGGGGCTTACCGGTTTCTTTACTCCGTTTTTGTAGGGTCAGAGTATCCTCTCAAGGCATCCGTAGGGGCTGATGAGAAAGGCGCGACACCCGCTGCTTACCTGATAGTCGGCGAGCACCTCAGGCATTAAATCCTTGCCCATGAGCGACACCACACTCTCCGGATCAGCAGCCTCAAGGGCATCCGAATCGCCGTAACTTGCCGAGGATGATACTATTCCATCAGCTCTTGCTATCTCTGCGGCAAGCGACGAATCTTCATCGATNCATACGCTCACCACTCTCACGGAATGGCCGTCGATCTGCTTCATTCCGGAATANNTACGGTTGTTGATACGGCTCATTGCATCTGAAGCCGACCAGAAATTTAGAAGTACATACTCCCCTTCAAGCGAGGGAAGCTCGAAATCAGTAGCAGGTGTAAGTCGGATGGCGGGAGCCTCTATGCCTATGGCAAGTGAATGACTCCCTGTNGGGATTGCGGAGGAGAGGAAGGAGATTGCTGACAAAGATAAAGCAAATGACAATACTAAGTTTTTTGTTTTCACAATTTTTACTGTTTTCGTTACAAGTTCTNGCCGTCTTCCCATCTTTGCGGTCGACTTTCCCCGACCACATTATTGCTTGTCACGCAGACGGCTTTTATTCACTCTCTGAAAGAATCCACTGAGGCCGGAAGAGCCCTCAGGTCCAGGTACCGGAAGTGATCGATCAACTTCCGTGATTTGTCACGAAATGGGAATATTTATTCCCGTAGCTGTCACGATTGGGTTGTCACCAAATTTTGAGACCATAAACGGAAAAAAGGTCTCCGAGGATGAGATTTGATATATTAACACACGATAATATAAATTTGTTTTCTTTAATCCGATTTTTTTATCAAANAAAGTTATCATAAAAAAAATCTACCCGACGGAAGCAGCCGCATAAGCCACTCCGTCGGGTAGATATTACCTTTATATATATTCAGTTTATTCTCCGGCGAATCACTTGTTCTTGAATACAAGCTCATCACCCTCCCTGTCGATTACGATAGGATGCTCACGGTCTACTTTCTGCGCCAGAATATCCTTCGANAGCTGGTTGAGCACCATGCGCTGAATAGTTCTCTTCACAGGACGTGCGCCAAATTCCGGATCNTAGCCATCCTCGGCAAGAAGTTCAAGCGCGGGCTNGGTGATTTTCAATGTCACGCCGTTGGAGGCAAGCATCTTCTGAACACCCTTCACCTGAATGTCGACAATCTCCTGAATCTCCTTCTTGTTGAGAGGTGTGAACATCACGATCTCATCNATACGGTTGAGGAATTCCGGACGGATCTTCATCTTAAGAAGGTCGAGCACATCCTCCTTGGTCTTNCCGATCACNGCCTGACGCTCTGCCTCGCTCTTGGANTCTATATCCTTGAAGTTCTCACGGATAATCGGCGAACCCTCNTTGGAGGTCATGATGATGATCGTATTCTTGAAGTTGATGAAACGTCCCTTGTTATCGGTAAGACGTCCGTCATCAAGCACCTGAAGCAGGATGTTGAAAACATCCGGATTGGCNTTCTCGATCTCATCGAAGAGCACTACACTGTATGGTTTGCGGCGAACAGCCTCTGTGAGCTGGCCACCCTCCTCATAACCGACGTATCCCGGAGGCGCTCCGACAAGACGGGAGACGGAGTGCTTCTCCATATATTCCGACATATCGATACGGGTCATCATATCCTCGTCGTCGAAGAGATATTCTGCCAAGGCCTTGGCNAGCTCTGTCTTACCTACACCGGTTGTNCCGAGGAAGATAAAGGANCCGAGCGGACGGCGGGGGTCGTTAAGCCCGGCACGCGAACGGCGCACAGCGTCGCTGACTGCCTTTATGGCATCGTCCTGACCCACAACTCTCTTATGAAGCTCCTCCTCGAGATGGAGAAGTTTCTCCTTCTCGCTCTGTGCCATCTTCTTCACAGGTATGCCGGTCCAGCGGCTCACAACCTCGGCGATATCCTCGGCATCGACCTCCTCCTTGATCATCGCGCCCTCACCCTGAAGATGTTTCAGACGCTCCTGAATCTCGGCGTTCTCTGCCTCTTTCTGCTTGATCTTNGAATATTCGATCTCCGCAACCTTGGCGTAGTCGCCNTCGCGCTTGGCCATCTCGGCCTCATGCTTGAGCTGCTCTATGTCGATCTTGTTCTGCTGTATCTTGTTGATCTCGTTCTTCTCNGCCTGCCATTTGGCNTTCAGGCTCTTCTCCGTGTCGCGGAGGTTGGCGAGATCTTCGTCGATCTCCTTGATCTTATAGTCGTTGCCTTCGCGCTTGAGGGCCTCACGCTCAATCTCGAGCTGAGCTATCTTACGCTGAGCCTCGTCAAGGGCCTGCGGCATGGAGTCCATCTCCAGACGAAGCTTCGAGGCTGCCTCATCAATAAGGTCNATCGCTTTGTCNGGNAGGAATCGGTCGGTGATATAACGTACGCTGAGCTGGACAGCCGCGATAATGGCCTCATCCATGATGCGCACCTTGTGATGGTTTTCATAACGCTCTTTCAAGCCTCGGAGTATAGATATGGCCGAGAGCTCGTCAGGCTCATCCACCATCACCTTCTGGAAACGGCGTTCAAGAGCCTTATCTTTCTCAAAGTATTTCTGATACTCGTCGAGTGTGGTTGCGCCTATGGAGCGGAGCTCACCTCTGGCAAGCGCCGGCTTGAGGATATTGGCNGCATCCATGGCNCCCTCACCCTTTCCTGCTCCGACAAGAGTATGTATCTCATCGATGAAGAGGATGATCTCGCCGTCGCTCTGNGTCACCTCGTTGACAATAGCCTTAAGTCTCTCCTCAAACTCACCTTTATATTTCGCTCCGGCCACAAGGGCACCCATATCGAGCGAATAGATCTGTTTCGATTTAAGATTCTCGGGNACATCACCACGCACTATACGATGGGCAAGCCCCTCGGCGATGGCGGTCTTACCTGTGCCCGGCTCGCCTACGAGCATCGGGTTGTTCTTNGTGCGTCGCGACAGAATCTGAAGCACGCGGCGAATCTCTTCGTCACGCCCGATCACCGGGTCGAGCTTACCGTTGCGCGCACGGTCGTTAAGGTTGATGGCATATTTACTCAATGCCTGATAACTCTCCTCGGCGCTCTGCTGGGTCACCTTGTTACCCTTGCGGAGCTCGTTGATAGCTGCCTTGAGGCCATCCTCGGTCACTCCGGCATCCTTGAGTATCTGCGANGCCTTGCACCTTGTCTTGAGGATACCCATAAGCATGGCCTCTACAGAGACATATTCATCTCCCATCGATTTGGAGAAGTCTACCGCCTTCTGAAGNGCCTCGTTCGACTCCCTGCTGAGGAATACCTCTCCTCCGCTCACCTTCGGAAGTCCCTGTATATCCTTGTCAAGAGCCATATTCACCGAGTTGAGGTTGGCCCCTAACTTCTGGAATACGAAATTGACAATCGTCTCGCTCTCCTGGATGAGAGCCTTGAGAAGATGCGCAGGCTCTATCTGCTGCTGACCGGCTTGCTTGGTCAGCTCGATAGCCTTCTGCACTACCTCCTGCGATTTGATTGTGAAATTATTGAAATTCATATGCGTTGAATTTTGTTTTATACGGTTTTGAGTTATATACAGTTTATATTGTTCTCATAGCGTTTTTACGGAAGCCTGNTACTATATTGTGCGCTCCTGTGTCGCGCTTCACTTATCTAACAAAAATCCCCGCCGGTTGGTTGACCGTGGGGATTTCCTTTTTTTTCAAATCAGAGCCTCTCTCCGGNGAGCGGGGCGGGNGGCGTCAGCGGGCAAGNGAGATATTCACCGACACTCCNTAGTTGGAGTTGGATGTGGGATATGAATTGTTNGACACCAGAGGAGTGTTTACCTGATGGTCGAAGAATGCCGACAGTGAGATCTTCTTGCTCAGCTGATANGTGGCCATGAAGTTGACGGAGAAGGTCTGCGTCCCCTGNGTGGCCTGAGTNTAGGCGCTCTCGATCTTGCGGATGAGCGACTGGTTGTTGCTGAAGGCGAAGTCGAGATTGAGCGAGAGATCGTTGCTTGTGCCCCCCTGCGAGCTGCCGAACTTGATCACCTTGTTGAAGTCGGGAATCTTTATTCCGGCTCCTATCGAGATCTGCTTGCTCCCTGTCTCCACTATCTGACCTGCGGAGGTGTTGAGGTTGAGGGTGCGGGCATCGCGGTATTCCGCATTCACCGATAGCTCGTTCTTAAAGGTCATGTTCACTCCTATAAGGGGGGCGAATTTCTCGGTTATGGCCACAGAGGAGATGTTGTAGGGCGACGACGGGATCGGTTGCTGGCTTAGCTCATCCATCGTGAAGCCGAGGTCGCCGGCCACTCCTATCCAGTTGAGATAGCTTGAATAGCTCCCTATCGAGTAGGTACACTGATAGGCATGGCTCAACGTGAAGGATTTGAAGATCTTCTTCATGTTGCCGAGCTGGATGAGGCCGTCGTAGGTGACTCTCCAGTTGGGGCGCACCGCCCCGAGGCCGCCAAACTGCTCGAGTGATATCTTATTGGCATCACCTCCGCTATAGGCGGCGAGGAAGGCCGGGATCATTACGTCGGGGCTTGTGCGGCTCACAGTCCCTACAGCTGGATTGTAGGGGGTGTCGGCCAGCGGCGAGCCCTCCATGAATCCTGTGGATGGATACATCAGCGCCGAATAGAGCTGCTCGTAACGCTGAGCCACTATCGGGATATTCTCCAGGAAGCGGCTGAATGCCTCCGACTGATAGCCGTTCTGGGCTTTGGAGCTCTTCAACGCGCTCGCAATGGCCACATGTGTCCGGGTATAGGAGCCGCTCATGGAGGTGGGCATACCGGCAAACATGAACTGCACCTGACGGGTACGGTTGTCGGTGAGGTTGTTGGTCAGCACTATCTTCAGGCCTCTGATGGGCTCGAGTGTCAGCTCGAAGTTGAACTCTTTCCCCTGGTTCCAGAGGGCGGGCGATGTCATGTCGTTGCCGGTGAGAAGCCAACCGCGCTCAATGGCTTTATTCACATAGCTCTCATCGTAGAAACCGAAAGCGAAGTCAAGGCCGGGGGCCATGGGGCCGTAGCGGTTGCTCTGGCCGAATATGTCGCCTATTTCGGGAGAGAACTGCGGGAGGTTGAGCGAATGGCTGCTGCGCCATCTGAAGGATGCGCTCCTCGGCATCATCAGGAAACGCAAGGCATATTCCGCAGCCTCTTTCAGCACCGGCTTCTTGGGTTCGGTGAGATCCTCCCTCACCACAAGGCGTATGTTCCCTTTCCCCTTGGTAAGGATTTCCAGAGTGTTCTCATCCACGGCTTTCGTCTCTATTCTGAATGGTTTACCCCCGAGGGTGGCGTTTATCTTCAGCTTCTTGGTCTTCAGATTGTGCTTCACCAAGGTGGTGGTATCTTCAGAAAGAGCTATCGAGCGTTCGAATTTCTTGGCGGCCGGAGTCTTCCGGTTCCCCTGGTTGCGGTTGGCGGCGGATGCTGTGCGGGCGCCGGTCTTCCCGAATCTCTTATTGATTGCCTGCAGATATTTCGATTTGTTGTAGAGGGTCTCGAAGTTCAGGCGTGCGTCGGCGTTCCAGGTAGTCTGGTTCTGGATTGTGTTGCCGAGGAAGAGGTCGTCGACGGTTGCGCCACGGTCCCAGCGGTAGGTGGAGGTGTAGGTCACGTTTCCGGTGAGATAGTCCAGGAAGGGTATCTTGTTGAAGGGGGCTTTGTAGCTTCCCGTAAAGGTCTGGTTGTAGTTCCAGGGGGTACCGAGCCCTTTGATCGACGACCATACAGTGTCGCGCCAGTCGCGGTATTTATCGGGGAAGAGCCGTTTGTTGACAGCCCCTATCGTCTCCTCGATTCTCGCGGTGGTGTTGCTTGAGAAGGAGAGGCTGAGACTCTGGATTATGTTCCAAGTCAGGTTGAGCTGACGGTCCCAGTTGAAGTTCTTGCTCACCTGCACCGGAAGCTGGAAGTCGACATCCACCTGGCTGCGCGTCTGCTCCTCGTAGTAGTAGCGCGTGATATTGGTGTAGAAGGTGAGGTTGTTGAACATCCAGTTGATTCCCCAGTCCTTGAAGAATTTCGCCGTTTTCCCCTTCCCGGTCAACCCCTTGAACGGTTTCCAGGGCTTCACATACGGGCTGTAGCTGTATTGGAACGAGCCTCTGTAGTCGTTCGTGTTCTGGTATTCCGTGGTTGGGTCTATGTTCTTCTGCTTGTTGAAGGAGAACGACACCTGGAAGTTGGCGGGATCCCAGGGCATAGGGTTCTTGCTCTGGACGTTGAATTTCAGATTCGACACCGAGAAGCTCTCCACTGTCTTGCGCGTCACGGCAAAGCTCTTGATGGAGTCTTTCTCATGCTTGGTGGTGGCGGCTTTCAGGGCATCTTTCAGCAGTATGTCCTGATCGAGGGGATTGTATTTCGGGGTGGTCTTCTCCGACGACTTCGAGTAATAGACGGGGGCATTCAGCTTAGCTCCCTCGGGGAGCACTTTCCCCACATCTCCCTGCACCGAGAAATTATATTGCTCGAAATTGTCGAGACGACGCTGTGACAGCCCCTGGTCTACCCCTCCGAAGCCTGCGGTCTCCACATGTGCTCCGAAGTTGAGCATGGCCACATCGCTCACGTTGAGATTGGCGTTCACCTTGGCGGCCCATCCTCCCGACTCGTTGAAGTCGGTGACACGGAGTTCGTTCACCCAGATTGTGCCATCTTTCACCGAGTTGGATTTGTTACGTATTCCGATGAGCATCACCCTCACGTCGCTCAGGCTCGGATTGCCGAGCACGCTGATGGTGTTGTGATCGTTCTCAGGGTCGCGCATCGTGTAGACTGTGGTATAGTTCACCCCCTCCACATTCGCGCTGCGGTCATGGTTGCGGCGCGTCTTCAGATCGGTGAAGGAGTCGAACGCCACATCGAGGAAGTTGGAGATGGGCCACACCGTCTGACGGTCGGCCATATTGAGGTTGTTGTAGCTTCCCGACGGTGGCGGCGGAGTCAGCTCCAGCGGTATCTCATATTCATAATAGTTATTCTTCACGTCCGATCCGAGACGTATGAAGACTGCGAGGTCGCCGTTCTTGAGGTTTGTCTTGTCGTCGATCGGGGCCTCTGCGTGTACCCACATCTGCATCCTGCGGTAGATGCGCAGGTCGAGCTGTGTGTTCTTATAGGCTCCGCGTGCGTCGCCGGGCTGCAGACCGGTCACCTTCATCGAGAGCGACTGCTCGTTGAGCTGGGTGGCCTGCATCTGACCCGGATCCTGAATACGGGTCACGTCGGGGGGGAGCACATAGTTCACCGGCTTCTGCCCGGAGTTCTCCTCGATGTTGACTATCGACATGTCGAGATCACCCTCGGCAGGGGCGTCGTTGCGGCTGTTGAGGTTGAACTTATAGTCGCGCCACTCCCCTCTCACGAGTTCGAGAGAACCGAAACGCAGGTGAGTGGTCTCCTTGAAGCCGGTCATGAAGATTCTGGCGAAGCGTATTGTGGAGAAATCGGTGATTCCTCCCACTACCTTCTCCGGCTGGCTGAGGGGTATCTTGAACTGATACCACACGCTGCGCCCCTGTCCCTCGCGGGTGGGTATGATGGTCTCGCGCATGTCGGTGATGTAGTTGCGTCCCACCTGAAGGTCTTCCGGACGTATCGATACCTTGTATTGGTAATATCTCTCGTATTCGTTGAGGGTGTTGTCCTGGTTGATATCCTCCACATCGGGCACCGAACGAGATGACTGATACAGCGGGTTGTCGCTCTGGTCGGGTGAGAGTGAGTTCCCCTCCACACCGTTGTAGTGCTTATAGCGGTCGAGGATGGATGCCTGCACATTGTCGTAGTATGTGCTGCGGTAGAAGTGATAGTTGTCGCCGGCGGGGTCGTTGAGGGGGGAGAAGGGTATCTCCTGCATATCCTGAAGTGTGGATGCGGAGAGCTTCCCTCTCAGGCGGTTGAGATAGTCGCCGTAGGTCTTGAAATCATACTCGTCGGCATTCGGGAGGCCGTCGAGACCCACGTCCTGCATAGGGCGTGCCTCAGGGGCGTTCTCAAATGCGTAGGTCAGGGAGTTCTGAGTGGAGACGCGCCCCCACTCTGTCTCTGTGATAAACTGCTCGTTGCCGTCGATGGGAATACCGTTCTCATAGCTCTTCATGCCATCCTTGAGGATATCCTCGCTGATCTCGCCGAAGTTGAAGTAGAGGTCGCCACCCTCGAGGTTGGGATTCTCCTCGTCGAGGAAGGGATCGAGGAGCCAGAACTGGAGATATTCCACATTCGAGCTCTCGAAGTTGGTGTTGTCCATCTTGCGCATGATTCCACCCCAGCGGCGCTCGGGGAAGAGGAGATTGCCGTTGTCGTCTATGTTGTCGGCGTCAAGATTGTAGGGGCCCCTCTCCTTGGGATAGAAGGAGAGGTTGAGTGTCTGTATATAATTGGCCTCGCCGTAGTTGATGTCGCGTCCGGGATATATCTCACGCACCTGCACCTCCCTCACGTAGGGATTGGAGAGTTGTTTGAGGTCGTTGCGCAGATAGCCGGGGAGCATCGAGGAGTTCTTCTGTGTCCACATACGGTCGATGTAGTTCCAGGCGAGAAGAGCTCGGTTTTTGCCGTAGTCCACATTGTTGGAAAGGGAGGCTTCGGGGAAAAGAGGATCGCTNCCGGCGTCCTGAGGCGTCGAGGCGAGAAACCAGGAGTAGGGATTGCGGAGATCCATTCCCATCTGCGTGCTCTCGAAATCATCTATATATGAGGAGCCCTTGGTGGTGCCTGTCTTCTGTTTATGNGGCACAAGGCGGGCGAACTCCGCGTTGAGACGCAGAGCCGANGGNGATGTGGCGTTGATGGTGGGCACCTTGTTGATGAGGTTGGTGAGCCACATGAAATCCTTGTTNTAGCTNAGGTTGACCCCAAGCATNGTATTGTTGATCACCTCGTCGCCGATATTCACCTTCTCNGTCAGAGCCCTCTCTGAGAAATTGAGGATTGTTCCCCCTAAGGTGAAGTCTTTGTTGAAGCGGTATTGCGCGTCGAGGCCGAGGAGGGTCTTGCGCTGCATGCTGAACATCGACTGGTTTTCCAGAGTGACGCTCACGTTTGTGCCTGAGTCGATTATGCTCTGGTTGGTGATCGTCACTATACCCATGCTGTAGTCTACGGTATAGTCGCTGTTCTCGGTGAGCACCACNCCTCCGGCTGTCACCACAACCGACCCNCGGGGCACATTCATGGCGTTGAGCCTTATCTGCGCACCGTTTGAAGCCTGATATTCACCTGTGAGTGAGAATTTGTTCTTGTCGGCAAACTGACGAGCCACCACAAGNGTGGAGTCGTAGAGCTCGCGGTAAACGTATGGTTCGGCAAGCTGCGGATTTCCGATCTTCTTCTCAAGGTTGGAGCCGAATGGCTCGGCCACAGGGAAGATGATCTTGCCGTTGGAGGGCTGTACGGTATAGCCCTCGATGTAGTCGAAAAATCCGTCGGGATTCGACTCCTGGTTGGAGTCGATGCGGTCGAGGTTCATCACCTGCAGAAGGGGCTTGTTNGAGATATCGCCCACAGGGAGATAGTTGATCTCTGTGCCGGTGGTGTCGCTCAGATATTTGATATTGAGTTTGAAATTCTTTTTCTGAAGCTGGTAGGCTCCGAGGGAGTAGACGTTTTTCATCATCAGCTTCCACATCGGGAGCTTGGGCGACACCGTGGTGCCGCGCAGCATCTTCAGATAGAGGGCGTCGGAGGTGTTGGTAACATCGCTTGAGAACTCACCCACCTGATACACCTTACCCTGATATGTATATTCGTAGGCCACACCGAGCACCTCGTCGGTGTTCAGTGCAGATTTCAATGATATATAGCCAAGTGTGGAGTTGAGGGTGTATTCGCTTGCCTTGAGCAGGCGTGCGCTCTCCACCTTCTCGAAGTCGCGCCCCCCGGTGATGCCGTGGGCCGCCAACGGGGCCAGGGCCTGGGTCACCATGTTGATGTTTCTCGCGTCGGGATAATCCGACTTGATCACCTGCAGAAGGTTGTTGCTCTGGTTGCAGGGGGTACGGTAGTTCATGTCGCCCACCCAGTAGTCGGTGGCGAGACGCTCGTTCTCTCCGATATCCATGAAGCCCACGAAGTTGCGGCTCTCGTCGAAGTTGCCGTTCTTATTTGTCACCCACACCTCGATGCGTGTGATGGTGATTCCCGAGGCCACATGGGGTAGACGGGCTGCGAAGGTGTCGTAGTTGTCGTAGAAGTATTGGGCGAGGAAGAAGTGGCGGTTGGCATCGTAGTCATCGGCCTTGATGGAGAACGACTGGGTCTGCACACCCCCTTGTGTATTGACCGTCTGCGACTCGCTGTTCTGCTGGCTCACGAGTCCTGTGAGGGTGAGCTTTCCGAACTGCAGTTTGGTTTTGATGCCGAAGAGGGCCGTTCCCCCCCTTATAAGGCTCGAGCCTGTGGTCATGCTCACATTGCCCGCCTCGATGTTCTTTATAATCTCATCCTCTTTCCCCTCATAGTTTAGCTTGAGGTTCTTGGAGTCGAAATCGAAGGTAGCGTCGGTGTTGTAGCTCATGTTGAATTTGAGCTTGTCGCCCACCGAGGCGTTGATGGTGGCCTGTATCTTCTGGTCGAAATTGAAGAAGGTCTTCCTTCGCGATCTGAGGGAGAGAGCGGGGTTGTCGGTCTTGTTGCTCTTCACCCCCATAGCGAGCTGTATAGAGCCCTGGGTGGTGAGACGCACCCCTCCGGGCCCGAACACCTTCTCCAGCGGACCGAGCGCGAAGTTCATGTCGAAGATATTGAATGCCTCTTTGTCTTTATTCTCGAAGCCTTCGGCGTTGAGCTCCCGGAAGCGGTTGAACATCTCGCGACGGGTCACCATCTCATTATACTGCTCGGCAGTCATCATGTAGGGGGTGAGGATCTCGCGATCCCCTACCATGGTGCGGAGCACATACATCCCCGTCGAGGGGTCGTATGAAACCTCTGTGTGTATATTCGGGGGTGTGGTGAGGTCGGCCGCATATTCTCTCCCCACATAGTCCTCATAGCTCTGTGGCAGAGTGGTCTGCACCGGCGAGGGGAGTATTACGCTGTCGGGAATCATTGTGCCGGGAAGATACTCCGGCACAGGTGGAGGGGGAGGCTGCAGCTCCGACTTCCTGTATTGCCCCACCGACAACGAGGAGGCTACCAGAGCCATCACCGGCACCGGCATCCATCTTGTGATATTTCTTAATGTAGGCTTTCGAAAAGTCATCAGAGCATCTTGAGCGCCTGCTTGATCGCTTTCTCTGTAGTGAGAGTGGGTTCGGCCGCAAAAATCTTCTTGAGGACCTTCTGACTCTGCTGGGCCGTAAAGCCGAGCATGACAAGGGCGGCCACGGAATCGTCATATGTCTCTCCTGCGACAGGCGTACTTGTGAATAACGCGGTGGAGTCGGTTTTTATTTTATCCTTGAGATCCACAATTATGCGCTGGGCTGTCTTTCCCCCGATACCTTTCACCCCTTTCAACGGTGCGTCCTGGCCGGATGCTATCGCCCCCTCGAGCTGGTCGGCTGTCAGCGAGGAGAGTATGAGCCGCCCGGTGTTGGGCCCCACTCCGCTCACTCCGATGAGGAGCCGGAAGAGCTCGCGGCTCCGTTTAGTAAGGAAGCCATAGAGAAGATGGGCATCCTCCCGTATGGCCTCGTGTACGTATAGCTTTACNCGTCCCTGACCGGCGCCTCCGTTCAGTTCGGCGTAGTCCATCAGGGTTATGTTTATTTCATATCCGATGCCGGAACAGTCTATCACCGCCNTGGTGGGTGTCAGCTCGGCCACCGGTCCGCTTATATAATCGATCATCTTTTATATCCTATTTCATGAGGTTGTTTCTATATACAACGGACATTTTCCGATAATATTCGTATTCAAGCTCATCATAGGTGGTAAGTTGTTCATCCAGAACGGTTGTCTCGGCAAGATAGTCGGCCAGAGTGATCTGCCGGGCCTCCAGCGATATGTCGAGCAGCCGCCTTGTCTCGGCTATAAGGGGAAGGTCGAAGGTCTGAAGGGATCGCCGGGCCATGTCGAGCTCTTTGAATGCATTCTCCATCTCCTTCTCGGCTCTCGCGGCCTCCGCCTCGGCGGCGATCCGTGCGGCTGCCTTGCGTGCCTTGGCGCTCTTCACCCGCTTCCCGGCCGAGAAGAGAGGGAACGACGCCCCCACCACAAAGCCGTTAAGAGCCTCGTCGGTCTCGGTGTTGCGGCGGTAGCCTACCGTGAGCTTGGGGAGCCAGCTCTGTCGGGCAAGGCTCTCCTCCTGATTCGCGAGCGCCACTTCCGCCTCGCTCCTTGCCACAGCCGCATCGCCCGCCACCATAGCCTTCACTCCCCCCTCGGGAAGCGCCCATGCGGGATATTCACGTTCCACCTCCACCCACAGGTTGCCATTGAGCAGTGTCAGCTCATTCTCAACTGAAGTCTGCTCCGCATCCAACGCCGCGAGTTCGGTCTCTATCTGCATCCTCTGCAGCTTCACTCTGTTGAGGTCGAGAGCTGTGGCGTCTCTCTCCTCAAGACGTTTCCCGGCCAACTCCTCCATTTTCCGGAGTGAGGCCAGACGCGACGAGAGGGTCTTACACTTTTTATCCAGATACACAAGATTCAGGTAGAGGCCGGTGACTTCCGAAAGACACTCGGCCACTTTCATGCCATACTCCTTCTCCAGACTCTCTTTGCCAAGCTTTATGCTCTTTCCTCTCCCCGCATAGAGCGTAGGGAAGTCGAATTCCTGCGACACGATCAGCTCCGAACTGGCCACACCTCCCGCACCGCTCCGGAAGAAGGGGGAGTATTCCACACTTGTAGCGTCCAATGTATTACCCTCCTCGAGCTCATATCCGGCTGCACGCATCTCCTCGCGACTCACTCGCAGAGCCGGATTGTTGGCCACCACGGAATGGAGCAGATCGTCAAGACCTCCCGCCATCGCTCCGGCCGATGTAAGCCACGCCGTTGCCAATGCCAATATATATTTTCTCATTCTATTCTCTCTTTTTTAATTGAACGGTTTATACGGCGATACATTATGGGGATGATGTAGCCGTTGAGCAGGGTAGATGATATCAGACCTCCGAGAATCACGGTAGCCATCGGGCTCTGTATCTCGTTGCCCGGAAGATCCCCTCGCGCTGCCAGCGGAATCAGNGCGAGNGCGGAGGTCATGGCNGTCATNAGGATAGGNTTGAGACGGTCGAGCGAACCATTCACCACTCTTTCGGTCAGCCCCATACCCNCCTCNTCGCGGAGAAGGTCGTATCGGGTTATAAGCAGCATGCCGTTGCGGGTGGCAATGCCGAAGAGGGAGATGAATCCGATGATGGCAGGTATGCTCACCACTCCCGAAGTGAATCTCAGCACGAGCACACCTCCGATCAGAGCGAAGGGGAGGTTGAGAAGCACTACCGCACTCTCTGTGGCGTTTCTGAACTGCATGTAGAGCAACAGATAGATTATCAGGATGCTCCCAAGCGATGTGAGTAGAAGCGTGCGGCTCGCTGCCCTTTCGCTCTCAAACTGTCCGCCGTATTCTATATGNTAGCCCTCCGGAAGCTCTATGCTCTCCCCTACCCTTTTACGGATGTCAGACACCACGCTTCCGAGATCGCGTCCATCGGCGTTGGCGCTCACCACTATCTTCCGCTTCACGTTCTCTCTGTTGACTGTGTTGGGACCCACCGACGACACCACATCGGCCACATTGGCGAGGGGCACCTTCTCCCCTGTGCCGGTGTCGATGAGTATCCCGCGGATANCCTCGATCGTGGAGCGGTTGCTCTCGTCGGCTCTCACCACGAGATTGAAGTTGCGGCTCCCTTCGTAGATCTTTCCTACCTCTTCACCTCCGAGCATCACCGCCACCGCCTCGTTGAGCTGAGGCTCCGTTATGCCGTAGCGCGAGAGCATCTCCACCTTGGGGATGATCTTGATCTCCGGACGCTCTATCTGCTGCTCCACATTGAGGTCGGCTATACCGGGGATATCACTGATTTCGCTCTTCACCTTGTTGCCGAGCGTGAAGAGGCGGTTGAGGTCNTCGCCGAATATCTTTATGGCGATATTNGCCTGCGATCCGCTGAGCATGGCGTCGATACGGTGGCTGATGGGCTGCCCTATCTCTATGTTGGCCCCGGTGATCAGGGACAGTTTCTCCCTCACCTCACGTTTCACATCCTCCACACTACGCCCTTTAAGCTCGAAAGGAGCCTCTATCTCGGAAACATTCACTCCCAAGGCATGCTCGTCGAGTTCGGCTCTTCCGGTCTTTCGNGCCACTGTCTTGATTTCGGGCACACTGAGCAGAAGCTCCTCAGCCTGACGTCCGATGCGGTCGCTCTCCTCGAGGGAGATACCGGGAAGTGAACTCACATTGATTGTGAACGAACCCTCGTTGAAGGCAGGAAGAAAGCTTCTTCCCAAGGTGAAGAAGATACCTATCGCCCCCACAAGGAGCACTACGGTGACCCCTGTCACGAGCTTTGAATGACGCAAAGCCCATTCAAGACTCACTTTGTAGTAGCGTTTCAGGAAGCGGGTCACGAAGGAGTCTTTCTCGTCGCGTGCCCCCTCTTTCCTGTGGGCGAGCAGATAGCTGCACATCACGGGAGTGAGCGTCAATGCCACGATTGTGGAGGCAAGGAGGGCCACGATGAAGGCTATGCCGAGCGGAATCAGCATCCTACCCTCCATCCCGGTCAGAAAGAAAAGGGGGAGGAAGCTCACTATGATGATGAGTGTGGAATTCAATATCGGCAACCTCACCTCGCGCGAAGCATCATACACCACCCTCATCACGGGTCGGCGCTCCGATTCGGGGAGGGTTCGGTTCTCTCTAAGGCGCTTCCACACATTCTCAACATCTACAATGGCATCGTCGACAAGCGAACCGATAGCTATGGCAAGGCCACCGAGGGTCATGGTGTTGATGCTTATCCCGAGAAGATGGATCACCACAAGGCTCACCAGCAGAGAGAGAGGGATCGTGACGAGNGAGATAACAGTGGTGCGGACATTGCCGAGAAAGATGAAAAGTATTATCACCACAAACAGAGCCCCCTCTATCAGTGAGGTCTTGACGTTATCGATGGAGCTCTCTATGAAGGTGCTCTGACGGAAAATGTCGGTCGACATATGCACGTCGGCGGGNAGNGTGGATCTAAGGTCGGCAAGCACGGCCTCAAGCCTCTCGGTCAGCTCGATGGTGCCGGTGTTGGGCTGTTTGGTCACAGTCAGCAGCACCGCGTTCTCACCCCTCTCTGAAGCCACTCCGAGCTTCGGCGACTGTGCTCCGGTCTTTATCTCGGCCACATCGGCAAGCGTGACGGGCTGACTGCCGTTCATCTTCACGACTGCCTGCGAGAGGCGCCGGAAAGTATCGGAGGGGACCACCCCGCGCACTATGTATTCGTTGCCGTATTGATAGAGCACACCTCCGTTGGAGCCGGCATTCATACCCCGGGCAGATTCAAGCACATCCTGAAGAGTGACGCCGTAATGACGCATCTTCTCCGGGCTCACAAGTATCTGGTATTCCTTCAGGTCACCACCGATCACCGACACCTGGGCCACCCCTCCCGTAGAGAGTAGGCGGGGNCGTATGCTCCAGTCGGCTATAGTGCGTAGCTCCTCGGGCGTCTCCTTCTCTGACGTGAGACTCACGATGAGCATCTCCCCGAGGATCGACGACTGAGGCCCGAGCACCGGTTTTCCGATCCCCGTGGGGAGTTCGTCGGTCACTGTAGCCAGTTTTTCCGACACTATCTGCCGGTCGATGTATATATCTGTTCCCCAGTCAAACTCCACCCATACCACGGAGAAGCCGCTGGTCGACGATGATCTNACGCGGCGCACACCGGTGGCGCCGTTCACTGCTGTCTCTATCGGGAAGGTGACGTGTTGCTCCACCTCTTCGGCCGCCATACCGTTGGCCTCGGTCATCACCACCACTGTCGGTGCGTTAAGATCGGGGAAGACATCCACCTCCGTCTTCTGCACCGTTATCAAGCCCCCTACCACCAGCACTATAGCCAGAGCCATAATCAGCAGGCGGTTGCGGAGGGAGAATCCTATTATCTTGTCAAGCATCTTCGGATTGTCTGTTTTTATCGTTCTTTGGATCAGGCTTATATCAATGATTGTGGGTATGGGCGGGTATCGCGGCTGTCGCGGAGGCGAGACGCACATGCACCGCACCCTCCGTCACCACATTCTCTCCCGCCGATAGCCCTGACAGGATCTCCACCCTCTCGCCGTCGCTCTCTCCGATCTTNACCTGACGTTTCACATACCCCTCGTCATCCACTTTCACATATACATAGTTTACACCCTGCTCCTCGGTGAGTGCGCTCTCCGGCACACTTATCACATTCTCGCGGGGAGTGGTGAGGAGATAGATCTCAGCATAGCAACCCGACACCAGCCCCCCGGTGTTATTGAACTCGAATGTCACCGGTATGAATCCACCCCCCGACACGGAGCAGTCGCCTCCGGCTATCTTNCTGCCGTTGAGCTGTGAGATGTCGTAGACACGGTCGCTGTAGGATGTGCGGAATTTGGCGCTCGACACTGCGTCAAGTTTCCCNATCTCNCTCTCGGGGAGCTCGGCGCGGAGCTGAAGGTTTCTGTTCTGGGTTATCCTCATCAGAGGAGTGCCTGTCTCCACATAGTCACCCTCTACGGCAAGCACCTCCTTCACATATCCGGCTATGGGGGCCGATACCCCCACACCCCCTACACTTTTGCTCCCCCCTACCGATTCGTAAGCGAGGCGGGCCTTCTCATATTCACTCTTGGCGGCAAGATAATCCTGCTCGGTCATCAGGCGCTCNGCCATCAGCTTTTCAGCACGCTCGAAATCGGCCTTGGCGGTCTCATAAGCTATCTTGTTGCGCGTGGCGAGGTCCCCTTCGGGAAGTCCTGAGGAGGTGACGCTGCCGAGCCTCTCCCCCTTCGCTATCCCCATCCCCTCGGNGAAGGAGCGTCCAAGCCTTACGATCCCGGCTGCGGGAGCCACGACTGTGCGCTCATCCCCTCCNGCGGGAAGGATCCTCCCCCCGGTGCGTATCACTCCGGAGAAACTNCCCGGCGCTACTGTCTGAGCCACGACTCCCGCCGCCTCAGCCTTCGCTGCGGATAAGATTATCTCGTCGGAATGTGCCTCATGATCGCGATGCTCTTCTTGCTGCTCATGGTCGTGATGCTCTTCTTGTTGCTCATGATGGTTGCCCGAGCATCCGCATAGCCAGAGTGCTCCGGCTGCCAGAAGGGGTAATATATGAAGTCTCATACTTTATATAATATTGATGTCTGTTTTCAGTTAGAATAAAAGTGAGCGGCCTGAATATCCCTTGACAGGGAAGATCAGTCCCCTTTCATCAGCAAAATTATATAATTTACCCTGCAACCGGGTTGCAAACCGCTTGGCGCGCTCCCNGCACTATATATCAATCTCTTTACGAATCATCTATCTGCATCATATGTATCCCTCTTTCAACTCATCCCTTCTTGAGAATGCTGTCTCCGAGCTCTCGAAGCTTCCGGGCATCGGCAGAAAGACGGCCTTGCGCCTCGCCCTCCATATGCTGAGGCGCGAGGAGAACGAGGCCGTGGCCCTCGGTGAATCCATCATCAACATGCGCCGTAATATCTGCTACTGCAAGCGCTGCCACAATATCAGCGAGCAGGAGGTGTGCCCNATATGCAATGACTCGCGCCGCGATCCGGAGGTGGTATGCGTGGTGGAGAATGTGAAGGATGTGATCACTATCGAATCCACCCATCAGCATTCGGGCCTTTATCATGTGCTTGGAGGAGTGATCTCCCCTCTCGACGGTATCGGCCCCTCCGACCTGGAGATCGAGAGCCTCGTGAAACGTGTGGAGGAGGAGAATCTCAAGGAGGTGATCCTCGCCCTGAGCCCCACCATCGAGGGCGACACCACCAACTTCTATATCTACAGAAAACTCTCCGAACTCCCCGTAAGAGTCACCATGCTCGCCCGAGGACTCAGCATAGGCAACGAACTGGAATACACCGACGAACTCACTCTCGGGAAATCAATCCAGAACCGTGTGCTCTTCTCCACCACTTTCCCNAAGAACTGACCGATATGGACCATGCCCGACACATCCCCGCCGTAAGACTCCGCGCCGTGGAACCCTCCGACGCCGATTTCATGTATGAGATGGAAAACGACTCCGACTGCCGGCGCTATTCCGACACCGTTGCCCCCCTCTCGCGACGGCAGCTNCGCGACTATGCCCTCAACTATGACGCCGATCCCTTCGCGGCCCGACAGCTCCGCCTTGTGATCGTGGAGGCTGAATCAGGTGCTCCCGCCGGCGCGGTCGACCTTTATGACATCTCACCCCTCCACCGCCATGCAATGGTGGGAATATATATCCTTCCCCACTTCCGACGCAGGGGGCTGGCTCTTGAAGCCCTGACGCAAGCCGCGGCATATGCCCACGAAGCTCTGCATCTACGCATCCTCGCCGCTCGTATCGAAGACTCCAACGCACCCTCTCTCCGGCTCTTCAGCAAAGGGGGATATACCCTCACACCTGCCATACCGGGATGGTTTGCCACCCCCTCCGGAAGCCGCCGAGACCTCACTATCGCCTTTCTCCCTCTCTGAAACCCCCTTTCCGACTCTGCAATACCCTCTATTTAGAAAGTTTAAACATCTTCTTTCCCCTCTTTTCGGAAATTATCACTAACTTTGCATCTAACGGCACTTCACGGGGCAATCAGCCTGCCGGGTNGTGCCTTTGCTTCGTATCGCCGCAAGCAATAATTTGTAAATTGAATAACTCATTTAGACAATGAAAGTATTGAAATTCGGAGGCACTTCCGTAGGCACTGTGGAGAGCCTCCGCAACGTGAAGATGATTGTGGAAGCCTGCGACACCCCGGTGGTAGTTGTGGTATCCGCTCTCGGCGGCCTCACGGATCGCCTGATCGCTACCGCCGCGAAGGCGGCGGCCGGCGATGAATCTTACCGTTCGGATGTCGATGCGATGGCCCGCAGACATTTCGATATAATCGATACACTTGTCCCGCAGAATTTGCGTGAGAAGGTGACCGACACAATTTCCGACCTTTTCGACTCTTTACGCCGNAACTACGACGGCGTTTTTCTTCTGAGGGNTCTACCGCGCAAGACACTCGACGTGATTGTAAGTTTCGGCGAGAGAATGTCGTCGGTGATCGTCACTGCCATAGTGGATGGTGCCGTCAGATTCGATTCGCTCGACTTCATAAAGACCGAGAAATGGTATTCAAAGAATATTGCCGATAAAAAACTCACCGAACAACTNATCGGCAAGGTCTTCAAGGATTTCTCCGGCATAGCTATTGTGCCGGGCTTCATCTCCACCGACCGCGACACCCACGATATCACCAATCTCGGNCGTGGAGGAAGCGACTTNACGGCCGCNCTTATCGCAGCGGCTCTCGACGCCTCCCTCCTTGAGATATGGACAGATGTGGATGGCTTCATGAGTGCCGACCCCCGCATCATCCCGGAGGCAAGGGTGCTCCCTCGCATGACTTTCATCGAAAGNATGGAACTTTGCAATTTCGGAGCCAAGGTGATTTATCCCCCNACGATCTATCCGGTGTTCCACAAGAACATTCCCATCAAGATACTCAACACCTTCAATCCCGAGGCTCCCGGCACTCTCATCTGCGAGAAGAGCGCCGACTCCACGGAGGATATTAAAGGGGTGACAGCCCTGAAGGGGACAAGCGTATTCCGGCTACATTCATCAGTTCCCGACGATTTCCATTCGCGGGCTCTGAATGCCATGGCTCGGTGCGGAGTCACTGTGTTTATTGTCAATTCATCCGACGACGGCCTGTCGCTCTCTTTTGCCGTGGCCGATGCCGACGCAGCAGCCGCCGACGAGAACCTCCGGAAGGAGTTTGCACCCGAACTGGCCGACGGCTCTGTGACAGTGGAGCGGCATCCCNGAGAACTCGCCACNGTGGCCGTAGTGGGCGACGGCATGGAGAAGCGGCTCAGATTCGCTCCCCGTGTGCTCAANACCCTCCTGCGCGACGGCATTGAGGTAGTCACCTACTCCCGTCAGCCTTCGGCCACCACCCTCTCCTTCGTGATTCCCCTGNAGAAGGTTGACCGTGCTCTNCGGCTCATCCACAATCTGGCTTTCTGATCTCCTGCGCGAGGCGGTNAGGCTTTCTGCAACGTCTCCCCGCTTCGGTTGTTATAATATAGTGGTGTCGCCTNCCATGGGCGACGGTAAAAAAGTTTCTTTACCACTATTTCACTATTTTTAAAATTTTTATTAAATTTGCATATGGAGATTAAAAATGCCAAATATGAGATAAGTAACGCCAAAGTGGAGCAGTGTCCCGACACGAATGTCCCGGAATACGCTTTCATAGGCAGGTCAAACGTCGGCAAGTCGTCGCTNATCAATATGCTCACAAGNAAGAAGGGCCTCGCAAAGACCTCCCAGAAGCCGGGAAAGACTCTGCTCATAAATCATTTCAAGATCAANGACGGAGCTTTCTATATCGTCGATCTCCCGGGCTACGGCTACGCTCAGCGTGGCAAGGAACAGCGCGAGGATTTCCGACGCATCATCGAGCAGTATATCCTCAACCGCCGACAGATGACCCTCCTCTTTGTGCTTATCGACATCAGNCACGACCCTCAGAAGATCGACCTTGAGTTTCTCGACTGGCTTGGNACNAATCAGGTGCCTTTCGCCATTGTCTTCACAAAAGCCGACAAGCTCGGGCCNAANGCCGGAGCCGCGAAAGTGGAGGCNTACAAGAGAGTGCTCCATGAGAAATGGGAGGAACTACCCCCTATCTTCGTCACNTCCTCNGAAAAGGGTGACGGCCGCGACTCCCTGCTCGACTATATCGAAAGTATCAACCGCGACATCCTCCGGATGCAGAAGGAGGANGCCGATACCAACTGAATACCACAACTGACCTGACACATGAATTTCAAAGAATTGATTAAAGGAGACAGCCGCCTCTCTGAAATAGTGAGGTTCGGACTGGTGGGTGGCATAGCCACTGTGCTGCAATACGGCATCTATGTCGTGTTTGTCCACGCTGTCTTCAATGGCGGAAAAGCCGTGGTGGCCTCNCTCATAAGCTATGCCATAAGCTTTNTCGCCAATTTCTTTATGTCGAGCTATTTCACCTTCCATGCCCATCCCAATGCGAAGCGAGGGATCGGATTCACCCTCAGCCATCTCATCAATATGGGTATGCAGACAGGTCTTGTGGCCATCTTCAAGGGGATTGTGGGNCCTACTCTCGCCCTGCTCCCGGCTCTGGCGATATGCATCCCGGTCAATTATGTCCTGGTACGGTTTGCCTTCACCAGCAATCTCACGAAAAGCGGAGAGGAGAAAAGAGCGGAGATGGAGAATGAGGATATCAATGAGAAACCTTAAAAAGATATATAAGTAATGACAAAGATTGCAATGGCGTCAGACCATGCGGCCTATCGCCTGAAAGAGATCATCAAGCCATATCTTCAGGAAAAAGGATATGAGGTTGTCGACTTCGGAGCCTTCTCNGAAGAGTCGTCGGACTATGCCGATTTCGGCCATCCGGCCGCTATCGCNGTGGAAAAGGGTGAATGTGCNTTCGGAGTGGCNATGTGCGGCTCCGGACAGGGTATGCAGATCACCCTCAACAAGCATCAGAAGATCCGTGCGGCTCTCTGCTGGCTACCGGAGATTGCAGCNCTTGCGCGTCAGCATAACGATGCCAACTTCCTTGTGTTGCCGGCCCGTTTCATTTCAGAGGANGAGGCTAAGAAAATCGTCGATACTTATCTCGAATCGAAATTTGAAGGTGGGCGCCATCAGCGCCGTGTAGCNAAGATTCCTGTGGAGGGGGAGATACTATGATGGAATATGAGATAGCATTGAAGGATCTCCGTTTTCACGCACGCCACGGTGTGATGGAGCAGGAGAGCAAGGTGGGCAACGANTTTATCGTCAATCTCCGTGTGCGCATCCCCTATGCCACGGCCATCGCCGGCGACAATCTTCAGGCCACGGTATCCTATGCCGACCTCTTCGCGATAGTGAAAGCGGAGATGGAACGCCCCCGCAAACTGCTGGAATCAGTGGCAGCCTCCATTCAGAAGCAGGTTATGGCGCGTTGGCCCAAAATTTCGTCAGGGAGCATATCTATCTCTAAATCAATCCCTCCCATCGCTCANATCTCCGGCAGCTCAGAAATAGTGTTATTTTTTTGAAAAAAAGTTGCTGAAAAATTTGGTCATTTCGCAAAATCTTCCTAACTTTGCACTCGCAAACGAGAAACAACGGTTGCTGCGAAATGAAGGGTTCGTTAGCTCAACTGAATAGAGCATCTGACTACGGATCAGAAGGTTGCAGGTTTGAATCCTGCACGAATCACGAAAAAGCGATATCCATCCGATATCGCTTTTTTGTTTCTATCCCCCTACTCTCTCTCATTATCCCCTAATCCCTGTCATCATTCTCCGTTCCCCATCATTATCCCCCTTTACCCATCATTACCCCCGGTCCCTGTCATTATTCTCCTTTCCCAATCATTATCCCTCGGTCCCGGCGCATTGTTATAAACCAGCATTTCCTGTCCAAATTCGGCTCAAAGTAAACCCATGCATCGTATAAAACCTAAATCCATCCGTATTATGTTGTAAAACATATCAAAAACTTTGCCATCTCAAAATTAACCGCTAACTTACCGCCGTCAATCTCACCATATCCTTAAATACCCCCTTCATGAAACGACTCCGACTCATATCCACCATCCTTACAATCCCGACTCTCATCATGTCCGGGCAGACAATCCGCGAGCGTCTGACTCTTGCCGTCACCACTCCGGTTGAGAAGAAAACCGACGGCATCCCGCTTTGGGACCTCACGCAGACCTTGACCACTCCGGAATACGGAGCCCGGTATCTTATATACGGCGACACCCTGCTGTCGGAGACCATAGACGGCTGGCGTCGCTGGTTCGCCATCAATGGCGACACCCTTACGCTATG
>JAAVDU010000021.1 GCA_014801605.1 Bacteroides sp. | reverse complement strand
GTTGCTGGAATTTATTAACCTTACTCCGGCACAACGGTATCTCCGACTGCTTGACCGCTATCCTCGGATAACTGAAATTGCATCTTACGGAGATATTGCCTCGCCTCTCAATATCTCTCGCCGGTAGCTTCAGAGAATCAGGGAAATTATAGTATTAGGGATACAAACAAAACTAACATAAAAAAGGAATATAAAGGTATATGACACAGCTGATTCTTTTAATTCCGTTAATAGTTCTATTGAGCTGTTGTAAGACTCAAACTTTATCGACTACCTCCAATGAAAGAATAATTCATGGATATAGCTACGACAACACAACAGGAGAAGGACTTAATGGGACTTTCGTGTACAACCTTACTCAAGGAATGATGACAGTTGCAGATTCAACCGGCAGATTTAAACTAACAGTAAAGAATAGAGTCATCAGAACGCACCCATATGATACGATACAGACGGTTAACGGCTGGTATCCGGTGGCTGACTTTCCCGAGAATGAGATTGAGGGGAAGGCATTTGTTACGACAAAAGATTTTGCCGAAGTTTCTCTTGATACCATATCATTTTCAGACATGGCAATTATTGAGGGGAGGCTCAAANCAGAGAAGATTCAGAAATGGGCTGATGCCACTGAAAGCAGAATCGGTAAACGCATAGGTTTTGTATTCAACGACTCTGTGATAACGGCTCCTACTGTAAATTGTAGGATTGAAAGTGGTAGTTTTNCAATCAATAGNCCGGATAAAGCGCTGATACTCGAAATCTACAATTCATTGAAAGAGCAATTATAAAGGTATCATTTAGGCAAAATATAAATCCAAGTTTATAATTACGAGGGCAGGATATCTTTGTCGGGAGGGGTCGGATCAATCGGGAGAAATAAAAAAATCGGGGGGATGTCAATACAAACGGGAGGGAGTATTGTTATAAGGGTAAACGCAACAAAACAAACAAAATTATGAAAAAGATATACTACATATGTGTGGCAGCCATGGCCATACTTATCGGCGGAAGTATTGCCGACGGCCGTCTTGAGGCCAAGGAACCTGTGATGGAATCGCCCGAAGAGGCCGCACGCGTCGAGGCTATGAGAGATTCCCTCTGGAACAATTTCGTAGAGGAGTCATCAGTTGTGGAGGAGACTCCCGANCTTGAGTTCGCCACATCGGAAGCTGCAATCGATTATATGCGTGATTCCGGTTATTGGACGGAATATTCAACCGGAATCATTCCTCAGATGGCTGAGGAGAATCTTGAGTATGCCACGAAACTGCTCAACAACTCCCACGACGGCTTTGTGGTGGTTGATAAAGCCCGGATGAAAGTGATAAAGTTCGATAAGTTCGGACGTGAAGAGACNGCTTACGGTATGGCATGCGGTAAGAATTACGGCACAAAACANAANCGCAGCGACTGCCGCACGCCGGAAGGGTTCTTCGCCGTGAAGCAGATACAGAACAGCACCGACTGGAAATATGTAGACGACGATGGAAATGTAAGTCAGAAGACGGGAGAGTTCGGTCCCCGTTTCATCCGCCTGAACATNCCCGGCATCAATTCGATAGGAATACACGGCACATGTGCGCCCTGGAGTATCGGCGGCCGNCGCAGCCACGGATGCATACGTGTNAAGAACGAGAATATCCTTGACCTTGTAGAGAGGGTAGATGTGGGAATGCCGGTGATAGTATCTCCGGGGAAGAGGGATCTTGCCGTCAATCAGGAGGAGGGTTACAGCATCCCGCAGATTCATACAGCGGTAACGCATGACCTTCAGGCCTCACGCTGACTGTAATGGGGTGAAAATATAAGAAAGGGGAGTCATATAATATATAAGGAGGATATTTTTTCACTTGTTTTTNGAAATCGTTTGGGAATTCAAAAAAAATATGTAAATTTGCGAAATCAAATAACGAATGAAATTTCACCAAACATAAGAATAGATGAAAAAATCCTTACTTTGTTTATTGACTTTAGGTACGGTGGCCTCTGCGTCAGCCTACGAGAGAGTCGATGCCTCTGTGGTAAAGCAGGGTGGGCACAAGGTTGTATCAACCCGCCAGTTGCCCAATGGTCAGTATGAGACAGTGTTGGCTCTTCAGCTTGATTCCAAAAGACCGGCAGCCTTCTCATCTTCAAAATTTGCCGCTCCTGCAAGAAGCGGGGAGGAGATGTCGATGGAGTTTTCCTATGCTGGGGGTCCCAACAGCGGGTTGAAATTCAACGGAATGACTGCCGGCTTNACATGCTATCAGGCGATTGTACTTCCGGAGGATATCGTTGCGGAGTATGCGGGCAACAAAGTGACTGCCATGACATTCTACACCGGCCAATCGGATAATGTAACGAGTGCGGATATCTTTATCGCTTCCAAGGTGACAGACCTTCCCGGCAATGCACTTTATACACAGGCGGTGCCCAATATCCCTAACGCTGATTACCAGGAGGTGAGCGTTACGTTGGATGAGCCTTTCGATATATCTGCAGATNAGCCTTTCTGCATCGGTTATTCCGCTAAGCCGGATCCAAACGGCTACTATATCGTCATTGACGGTATTNCAGATGGAGCAACCAACAACGGAATGCAGGTTGGTATTCAGACCCCGGGGAGCAATGCAGTGCAGTGGAATTCCGAAACTGCCTATGGTTCACTCTGTATCTATCTTACCCTCACAGGCAACAATCTCCCCACTAATGGTCTGATGCCTTATACTTTCTCTGTTCAGAAAGCGGTGTCTCCCGGCGTTCCTTTCACAGGAAAGCTTCAGGTGGCCAATATGTATGCCAATGATATAAGCTCATTTGAATATGAGTATAAGCTTGGCACAGGAGAGACTGTGACAGCTACTTATGAGTTTGCTGCCGGTCAGGAGCTTCCTTATTACTATGTGGCTGANCTGACACTCGACAATCTTGTGTATGACGAGATCGGTCTTGACAATGTAGCCGAGCTTAAGATTACAAAGGTGAATGGTGTAGACAACAACTATCCTGTCACTACAATCTCTACCCAGTTTGACTGCTTCCCGACTGAGAGCGGCTATCAGAACCATGCTCTGATCGAGGAGGGAACCGGCACATGGTGCGGTTACTGTCCGATAGGCATCACGATGATGGAGGTGGCGAAAGAGCTTGATCCCGACTTCTTCAACTGCGTTGCCCTTCACTCCGGCGACCAGATGGCGGCAAGCTCCACATCTTCAGTTATCAATTACTATTTCACCGGCTTCCCTCAGGCGATGATCAACCGTGAGGAGGTGCTCTCTCCCCAGTATATCCTCGCCAACCTTGAGTCGATCTATGAGGAGGGTAGCTCATACACGAAGTTCATGGGCTTCAATAGCCTTGAGGCATTCACCAATGAGGCAGGTAAAGCAGAGATCACTGCTAATGTAGGTGTGGCGCTCGACACTGAGAACGCCAATCGCTATCGTCTCGGTTTCTATGTCACAGAGGATGGTGTAGGCCCCTACAGACAGACCAATTATTATAGCGGTCAACCCGGAAGCTATGGCTGGGAGAATAAGGGGGCGAGCGTCAACCTGACATTCGACGACGTTGCCCGAGTGCTCGCAGGCACACGCACCGGTTTCTCAAAGAGTCTTCCTACTGAAATGACTCCCGGTGAGGATTACACCTATACCACCACAGCAAGCCTTACAGCTGTGAAGGGTGATGTCTACACTGTCATCGGTTACATCTTCGACAACACCAAGGGTGAGATCGTCAACTCTTTCAAGACGACTGTAGGCACTCAGACAGGTGTAGAGGCAGTAGAGGGTGCTAAGGCAGCCAATGTATACGCCCTCCCCGGCGCTATCGCCGTGAGCGGTGAGTATGAGGTAGCCAATGTATTCGACCTCGCCGGTCGCAAGGTGGCTTCCGCCAAGGGTGAAAGTGTAATCAACCTTCCTGCAGGTGTCTATGTTGTTAACGTAGACGGCAAGGCTACCAAAGTTCTTGTTAAATAAGAGAACGGTACTTGTAAAATAAGACAACGATATTTAGTACAGTAAGCGCGAGAGAGCCTGGCCTTCCTTTGTGGGGGTCGGGCTCTCTTTTTGTGTCTCGGATAAGTGAGAGTCAGAGATCACAGAAAAATTTTTCCGAAATCGGCGGAAAGGGTTGGAAAAAATATATTTTTTTGGTTAACTTTGCAGTTCAAAAGAATTTTATGAGAAGATACGAAACGTACAACCCTACTATACCTGACGCTGAAGAGATTCCCGTTGAGAAGGCTCCGGAGTATGAAAATGCCGGAGAGAACACTCTGCCACCTTTCAAGGAGGAACCTAAGGTGGAGCCTGCTCCACGTGTCAAACCAAATAAAGAGAAGGAGAAAAAGGAGAAAAAGCGTAAGCCGGCTCCTGCTCCCAAGAAGCCTGCGAAGCCCAAGATGGAGCTGCCTCCTATTTCCGAGATAGTCAAGAAATGGGCTCATAGCCAGACCACCCGTTGGATTCTCGGACTGTCGCTCGGTTTCCTCGGATTATATCTCGGAGTCTCNTTCCTTTCCTACTTCACCACCTGCGTGAAAGANCAGTCGGAGATCGCCAACACACTTGTAGGNGAGGCGGGTCTCGTAGCCAACGCCGGAGGGGAGGGTGGAGCCCGACTCGCCGACTTCCTGATAAACCGCTGTTTCGGCCTCGGNTCGCTCGTCATTGTGTTCTGGCTTGTCGCGATGGCCTTGAAGCAACTTGTGGGGAAGCCTCGCTTCAAGAGNGTGGACTTCACCATCAAATGTCTTGTGGCGCTCATCACCATATCACTGATCATCGGACTNATCACTATCGGTATCGACACACCGGTGAACTGGGGTGGTTATCATGGCCGATTTGTCAATGAGTTCATAATACACTTCCTCGGCTGGACGGGGGCGGCNCTCCTNTGCCTATTCCTGATATGCGTGTTTGTGGTGATATGTCTTCGCGACCTNATCAACTGGATCATCAAGTTGCGGCGCATACATGCCGAGAAGAGGAGAATAGCGGCNGAGGCGGAGGCNGCGCGTCTTGAACGTGAACGCGAGCTTGAGGAGATGCGTCGTGCCGAGGAGGCTGATGCCGCCAAAGCCGGAGAGCAGANTGCTGTGGAANCTGAACCCACCGACGACAACGTGCCTAACGTAACTTTCAATGTNGATGATTCGGTGCTTTACACATCTCTCCCNGATTTCGATGAGGTGGATGATACACAAAGCAGANCCGGAGGGCTTGAGACNCGCACNGCTNCTGACAAACAACAACCGGTANTGACATCTGCTTATGCGCCCGCGGAGGCTNCGCCCGCAGATGCGGTTAGCGANAAAGGATCCGCTCAGGTGACAGATAAAGAGGCTACNGGCCCGCAGGAAAAATCGTCAGACANCGNNACCGGTGGAGTAGGGGAGGGGTTAACTCCCACTGCCACAGCAGAGAACNCNNCCGGAGAGGAGCCTGCTCCCGAGGATGAGCTTTCAATGGTGGTCAATGTCAACCAGATCGCTCAGACAGATGCCAGCCGACTTCCGGAGAANACCGAGCCGTGGATGCATCCCTATAAGTTCCCACCTGCCGAGCTTCTGCGTGAAGGTGTGGAGCGTATCAGTGTAGATGCCTCCGAGCAATTCGAGAATAAGGAGAAGATCAAGAAGACTCTTCTTGATTTCGGCATACCTATCGTCAGCATCGAGGCTACGGTGGGCCCGACCGTCACCCTGTATGAGATNGTGCCCGACCGTGGTGTGAAGATCAACAAGATACGCAATCTTGTTGATGATATTGCCTTGAGTCTTTCCGCTGTGGGTGTGCGTATCATTGCGCCTATCCCCGGAAAGGGTACGGTGGGTATCGAGGTNGCCAACAACGACCCGCAGACGGTGTCGATGCGGACGGTGATAAAATCGCACAAGTATCAGGAATCGAAGGCTAAGCTGCCNATTGCCCTCGGGTCGACTATCTCCAACGAGGTATATATCGCNGATCTTGCCAAGATGCCNCACCTTCTTGTGGCAGGTGCNACCGGTCAGGGTAAATCGGTGGGCCTCAACGCCATCATAGCGTCGTTGCTTTACCGCAAGACGCCCGATGAACTGAAATTCGTGATGATCGACCCGAAGATGGTGGAGTTCAGTCTCTATGCCAAGATCGAGGCACATTATCTTGCCAAGATTCCGGATGCCGAGGANGCCATCATCACCGACATGGACAAGGTGGTGGCTACNCTCAGTTCGCTATGTGTGGAGATGGACAACCGNTATCAGCTTCTCAANGCCGCACATACNCGAAATATCGAGGAATATAACGACAAAATCAAGGAAAGGAAGCTCAATCCACTCGAGGGACACCGTTTNCTCCCNTATATCGTGGTGGTGGTCGATGAGTTCAGCGACCTTATCATGACCGCCGGCAAGGAGGTTGAGATCCCTATAGCCCGTCTCGCCCAGAAAGCGCGAGCCGTGGGTATGCACGTCATCATCGCCACACAGCGACCCTCCACCAACGTCATCACCGGTATTATTAAGGCCAACTTCCCGGCCCGAATAGCCTTCAAGGTAAGTTCGGGAGTAGACAGNAAGACCATNCTTGACACCCCGGGAGCGCAACAGCTTATCGGACGCGGCGACATGCTCATCAGCAACAGTTCGCCNATGGTGCGTGTGCAGTGTGCCTTCATCGACACTCCCGAGGTTGAGGCNATATGCGATTACATCGAGCGTCAACCTTACGGACAGGGGGCNTANGANCTTCCGGAGCCTGTGGTGGCCGGANGTGANGGCGACGACAGTGTGCCGGGTAATAATTTCGGCGACAAGGATCCCCTTTTCGACGAGGTAGCCCGCCTTATAGTNACCAGCAANACCGCCTCAACGTCGTCGCTCCAGCGGCGATACTCGATAGGCTACAACCGGGCAGGAAAGATCATGGACCAGCTTGAGGCTGCCGGAATAGTCGGTCCGGCCCACGGCGGCAAACCGAGGTCGGTGCTNGTGGATGCCGTCACACTCGAGTCGATGCTCAATCCATGATATGGTTAAACAAACTATAAAATCGGAAATTGAAATGAAGANAAACATCATAGCTGCGGCCACCACTCTCCTACTGCTTTTTGTGGCGGCTTTGAACCCTTCGGTCGCCTCAGCGGCCGTGACTGCCGAACAGGTGGCCCAGAAGGCCGCTGCGGTGGTCAACAATTCAAAAGGTATCACCGCAACGTTCAACCTGAGCACCGCCGGGCATAACACTTCCGGCACTTTCAGAAGCAGCGGGAAAAAATACTCGGTGATTCTNCCGGAAGTAGGGAGCTGGTACAACGGCAAGGATCTCTACACCTANAATCCCCGCACNGANGAGACCACCGTCATCACCCCGACCGCGCAGGAACTTCTTGAATCCAATCCACTCCTTTATGTGAAGGGTGGAGCGGGCAACTTCACNTATTCCTTCTCAAAGACAAAGATGGCGGGGAAATATGTGGTAGATCTTCTTCCACGCAACAATAAGAGCGGGCTGAAAAAGCTTACATTTGTGGTGAACGCGTCAACTTTCCATCCAGAAAAGGTGACNGTGGTGACCGATGGGGGCACCAGCGTGCTCAGCGTGACNTCGCTGAAGACCGATGTGGAATCGCCCGCCTCCGCATTCGAGTATCCGAAAAANCAATATCCCAAGGCNGAGGTGATCGACCTCCGGTGAGATATTGCGGTATCCTCTCCCACTGTTAAAAGAAAAAAAGCTTTCTTAAGCGTTATATAGACAGTAACCCCTCATCCGTAGAGGGGAGCGGGATATCCCGCTGAATCATCATCAAGATTATTTATACAGTCATGTCAGAAAAGAGAACAAAAGTACTTATCATCGGTTCCGGCCCTGCCGGCTANACTGCAGCGATATATGCGTCACGNGCCAATCTTCATCCTACCCTTTTCGAGGGTGACCAGCCCGGGGGACAGCTCACAACTACCACAGAGATCGAGAATTTCCCCGGATACCCCGACGGTATTCAGGGTCCGGCTATGATGGAGGAGCTGAAACAGCAGGCTATCCGCTTCGGCACAGAGATTGTGGCGAGGTCGATCAGCGAGGTCGACTTCTCGGAGCGTCCCTTCCGTTGCAAGGATGACCGTGGCGAGGAGATTATTGCCGACACCGTGATCATATCCACCGGAGCTTCGGCAAAATATCTCGGCCTACCGGATGAGGATAAATACCGCGGTCTCGGTGTGAGCGCCTGCGCCACATGCGACGGTTTCTTCTACAGGAAGAAGAATGTGGCAGTAGTGGGAGGGGGCGACACAGCCTGTGAGGAGGCTCTCTATCTCTCCACCCTCGCAAAGAAGGTGTATCTTATAGTCAGGCGTGGTGTGCTCCGCGCCTCCGGAGTGATGCAGCGCAGAGTGATGGATAAAGAGAACATAGAGATTCTTTTCCACTGCAACACCGAAGGCTTGTTCGGAGAGGATGGCGTAGAGGGGGCACACATCGTGCGCAACATCGGCACGCCCGAGGAGGAGCGTTTCGACATCGCCATCGACGGTTTCTTCCTTGCCATAGGGCACACTCCCAACACCGGCATCTTCAAAGGTCAGCTTGAGCTTGACAACGAGGGGTATATCGTAGTAAAGGGTGCCACCACCCATACCAGTGTGGAGGGTGTATTCGCCGCCGGCGACTGCGCGGATCCCATCTACCGTCAGGCAGTGACCTCCGCCGGCACAGGTTGCCGTGCCGCTCTCGATGCGGAGAGATTCCTGATGGAACATTGAAACCCGACCACCGGAAACACTCCAGACAGAATGGACCAAAACGACAAGAACAGGGTGCTCGATACGCGCTATCTCAGGATGGCGCGTATCTGGAGCGAAAATTCATACTGCCGCCGCCGTAAGGTAGGAGCCTTGATCGTCAAGGATAAGATGATAATCTCCGACGGATACAACGGCACCCCCTCGGGATTCCCCAATATATGCGAGGACGACAGCGACACCACTTTCCCCTATGTGCTGCATGCTGAGGCCAACGCCATAACGAAAGTGGCCCGCAGCAACAATTCAAGCGAGGGGAGCACTCTCTATGTCACGGCAAGCCCATGTATGGAGTGTGCGAAACTTATCATACAGTCAGGTATACGCCGGGTGGTTTTCTCCGAGCTATACAGAATCACGGACGGAATCGACCTTCTGCGCGAGGCGGGGGTGGATATCGTCCATATCCCAATTAATGATGAAGAATAACAGAATCCCCGGGCTTGTGCTNCTCCCCCTGTTGCTCACACTCGGAATTATCGGGGGGATTTTCTTAGGACGGTATATCACCCGGAGATCGCTCTCGGAGAAGGAGGAGAA
Source organism: Bacteroides sp. (assembly GCA_014801605.1). Classification (GTDB taxonomy): domain Bacteria; phylum Bacteroidota; class Bacteroidia; order Bacteroidales; family Muribaculaceae; genus Lepagella. Next base: position 22,227 of record JAAVDU010000021.1, on the reverse strand, counting down.
GTTGCGCACCGTGATGCAACTCATAGATTCGGAATATGTAGACCGTATTGATGTCGACTCCCTGATAGAGACCATCTTCCCCGAGTTGCTTACNTCACTCGATCCCCACTCGGCCTATATCCCGGCCAGCGATCTGGAGGCTGTCAACGATGANCTTCAGGGTTCGTTCAGCGGTGTCGGCGTCTCATTTCAGATTGTCAACGACACGGTCAATGTCATTGAGGTTATTCCCGGGGGGCCGGCCGAGAAGGTGGGTATTCTTCCGGGCGACCGTATCATAAAGGCCGACACGATCTCACTGACCGGCCCGGAGGTGACTTCGCAGGATGTGTTCAAATACCTGCGAGGGGAGAAGGGTTCGAAGGTAGAGCTCCTTATAAAGCGCTACAATTCACCCAAGCCTCTTGAGTTTGACGTGATACGCGGAGCTATTCCGGTAAATTCGGTAGACTGCGCTTATATGATCAACGACAGCATAGGCTATCTGCGCGTCACGAAGTTTGCCCGCAATACATACAACGAGTTCTTCACCGCCTTGAGCGACCTCAAGACCGACGGCGCCAGGAAATACGTGATCGACCTGCGCGGCAACTCCGGAGGATTCATGGATCAGGCCATATATATGGTGAATGAGTTCCTGCCGGCCGGCAAACTGATTGTATATACCAAGGGTCGCCGCCCGGAAAACGAGACGATGGCCATAAGCGACGGCAGCGGCCATTTCAAGGATGCCGAGATAACGGTGCTCACCAATGAGTATTCCGCCTCAGCCTCCGAGATCTTTGCCGGAGCGATCCAGGACAACGACCGTGGCCTTGTGATAGGGCGGCGCAGCTTCGGAAAGGGATTGGTGCAGAATCAGACCGAACTCCCCGACAGCAGTGCGGTGCGTCTGACAGTGGCCCGTTACTACACCCCTTCCGGGCGTTCGATCCAGAAGGAATACACCCGCGGCAGAGATGGGAAATATGAGCTTGATATCGTTGACCGATATACCCATGGCGAATTCTACAACGCCGACAGCATACGTCACGACGAGAGCAAAATCTTCTCTACATCCAACGGGCGCACGGTGTATGGAGGTGGTGGAATCATGCCCGATGTGTTCGTTCCTGAAGACACCACAGGCTACACCAGCTATTACGTGAATGTGGCAAATGCAGGATTGATACAGAAGTTCGCGCTGTCGGTGGCCGACAAATACCGAGGGATGCTCGACGGCGTGAAAAGCATCGACCGCCTGCTGAAAGTATTGCCTCGCGACAATACCTTGCTCGAAAATTTCGTAAGTTTCGCGGTGAAGAACGGTGTGCCGGCCCGCTGGTACTACATCAATCAGTCGCGTCAGCTTCTGCTCGGACAGATCAAGGCCATGATAGCCCGCGATGTGCTCGGCTATCCGGCATTCATCGAGCTACTCAATGAGTCGGATCCGGCTGTTAAGAGGGCGGTGGAGGCTCTTGATAAAGGTGAGTCGCCGATCGATATCAAGATGAAGGATACGGAGGGTGACCACCCGGATAAAACAAAATAGAAAAACAGAGATTTATGGAAAAACATGAAATCAGAAGAAAGATCAACTCCATGCGGAGGATGCTCACCGATCTTGAGCGCCGCCAGGCGGCTGAGGAGGTTTTCTCACGCCTTGAGGAGACTGCGGCCTTCCTGATGGCCGACAGGATACTGATGTATCATTCGCTCCCCGACGAGCTCTTCACCCATGCTTTCCTCGGGAAATGGGGGAAGCGGAAGCGTTTCTACCTCCCGAGGGTCAACGGGGTGAACCTTGAGATACTTCCCTACGACGAATCGCGTCTGGAGCTCGGCAGCTTCCACATAGAGGAGCCCACCGGCAACGACACCGTCGACCCGCAGGATATAGAGCTTGTGGTGGTGCCAGCAGTGGCTTACGACCGCAACGGCAACCGGCTCGGACGCGGAAAGGGATTTTACGACCGTCTGCTCCGCAACACGAAAGCCACCAAGATCGGGGTGGGATATGAGTTCCAGCTTGTGGATGAGGTTCCGTCTGAGCCGCATGATGTGGCTGTGGATATAATCATCACCCAGAATTCAACGATAATAGTGAAGTGACAATGGCTCTCTACAACAAGGAGACAAGACTTACGGAGGCTGTCCTGGCCCATCCGGGGTTGATTCCGGTGGTCAACCGGCTCGGTGTGGACCTCGGGACAGGCGACATGACTATCGGCTCGGTATGCCTTTCGCGGCATATCGACGCCGATTTTTTTCTATCCGTGATCAACACCTTTCTCGACTCCGACTATTTCCCCGTCAATGCCAAGGGGACTTTCACCCTCGGGAAGACAATCGACTATCTGCGTAAGACGTCGCGGTTCTACTGCAGAGTGCAGTTGCCAAACATCAGCCGCCACTTCACATCCCTCCTGGAGAGAAGCGGCACGGATAACAATCTCGGTTTTCTGAAACAGTTTTTCGACGAGATGGCCGGTAGTCTGGAGGCCCGNGCNCGGCGCGATGATACCGAGCTCTTCCCTTCGCTCCTTGAAGGTGGAGGGGGTGATGCCGTGAGGGAGTCGGTGGAGAGTCACGGCGAGATAGAGAACAGTCTTCAGGATCTGCTCTATCTTTTTGTGGCGCATCTGAAAGGGGAATACGACCGTAATCTATGCACAGCTGTAGTGACCGCCATATCGAGTCTGCGCAACGACTACGGACAGAACAACCGCATACGCCGCAGGATCCTGCTTCCCGTAGCAGAGAAGCCGCTTGATAATAAGGAGGAGAAGNGGGATGGCACATTGTAGGACAGTAGCCCTTATAGGACTTCANACTCTTGAAAGAATAGGNGTGAGGGGAGTGCTCTCCGAACATGGGTGGCTTGTGGTGGCGAGCTACGTCTCATTTCAGGAATATCGNGAGGTAGGGGAGAATGCCGACGGTTTCATAGTGGATGCCTCGACATTCCTCCATAATCTCGACTTCTTTCTTCCGCGACGGCAGAACGTGGTCATGCTCAGCCGTCAACCGGCCGCACCCGGAGATAACAGCGGGCGTGTGATCTATCCCGANTCCGACGAGGCTGAGATAGAGGAGATGATAGGGGGCTTTATAGAAAGGGTGAGAGGCNCNGAGGAGCCGCANGGGGAACTTTCGGCACGCGAGAAGGATGTGCTGAGGCTNCTTGTGGCCGGAAAGATNAATAAGGAGATAGCCGACGAGCTCTGCATATCGATCAATACGGTGATCACCCATAGAAAGAATATTTCGGCCAAGACAGGGATCAAATCGGTGTCGGGNCTGTCGCTTTATGCCTTGATGAACGGACTCTGNACACCATGATCCGNCCGNNGNGGATAAGGGGAGAGCATGGCNTCAGGNTGANATAACTGACTTGCGTATCCCCTTTTTTACGTTTTTATTTTGATTTCTCGTATTTTAGGAGTAATTTTGTAGAGAATTCATTATTATCACAGACAACATACAACAATAACCAATAATTTTTCAGAGATTATGATCAGGAAAGTCATGAGCTTGGTGATGGCCTTCGCAGGTCTCCTGAGCGTCAGCGCGCAGATGCCGCAGCTGACACCGCTTCCTCTCAATCCGAAGGTAAAGCACGGCGTGCTCCCCAACGGATTGAGCTATTACGTCATGCACAATGAGGAACCCAAAGAGCGTGCCAACTTCTATATCGCTCAGAAAGTGGGCTCCACACTCGAGACCGAGGAGCAGCTCGGCCTCGCGCACTTCCTTGAGCACATGGCCTTCAACGGCACTACCAACTATCCCGGTAAGAATATGCTCAACTATCTGCAGTCGAAAGGTATACGCTTCGGCTCTGATATCAATGCATATACCTCATTCGACGAGACGGTATACCGCATCGACAATGTCCCCACCACCGACAAGGCCCTTATGGACAGTGTGCTCCTCGTGCTTCACGACTGGAGCGGCGGCATACTCCTCGAAGAGGCCGAGATCGATGCCGAGCGTGGTGTGATTCAGGAGGAATGGCGTCAGCGCAACGACTCACGCACCCGTATGTTNACAGCAATCCTTCCGCAGATTTATCAGGAATACCAGTATCAGCAGATGCCTATCGGCAAGATGGAGGTGGTGATGAACTTCAAGCCGGAGGTGCTTCGTGCATACTATAAGAAATGGTATCGTCCCGACCAGCAGGGTATCGTAGTTGTCGGTGATTTCGATGCCGACGAGATGGAGAAGAAGGTAATCGAGCTCTTCAGCAAGATTCCCATGCCCGAGAANGCCGCTCCCCGCGAATATCCTACNGTGGCCGACAACGAGAAACCGATCTATGCATCGTTCACCGATCCTGAGATGCAGGTAGGGCGCACCACCATCTCCTTCAAGAGCGAGAAAGTGCCTTTCGAGATGCGCAACACTCAGGAGATCTATCTGATGAACAATCTTCCCCAGCGAATCATCACTGACCTCATCGACACCCGTCTTCAGGATGCCGCACATGAGCCGGGATGTACCTACACCGGAGCCGGGGTCTACTTCGGCGATTTCTATGTGTCGAAGACTAAAGACTCCTTCAATGTGGTGGTGATACCTAAGGGTGACACACAGGCAGCCGTGGCTGAGGCCATGGGGATTGTGGCCCGTGCCTGCAAGACAGGTTTCACAGAGTCGGAATACGACCGCGTGAAGGATGAGATCCTCTCACAGTATGAGCAGCTCTACAACGAGAGGGAGAAGACAAGCAACACATCGTTCGGCAACGAGCTCTGCCGTTTCTTTATCGACAACGAACCGGCACCCGGCATCGAGAAGGAATACGAGATGGTGAAGCAGGTGCTCCCCATGCTCCCCGTGCAGGCTATCAACCAGATGGCCCAGATGATCCTCACCGACAACAATATGGTGATTGTCACCACCGANCCNGAGAAAGAGGGTATGAAGATTGTGGCTGAGGATGTGCTCGTGCAGACTNTCAACGACGCTATGCATGCGCAGTATGAGGCATTTGTCGACGAGGTGATCACCGATCCCCTCATCGCTCAGCTTCCCAAGCCCGGCTCTATCAAGAGCNTCACCACCGACAAGACCATCGGNGCAGATGTATTTACACTTTCCAACGGTGTGAAGGTGATCGTNAANCCCACNGACTTCTCAGCCGANGAGATTCTCTTCACNGCCTTCCGTGAGGGTGGCAAGCGCAGCTTCTCTACTGCCGACGCTGCCGACGTGCTTCTGCTCGGCGAGGTGTTCGAGACAGCNAAATGGGGTCCGTTTGACAGCAAGACAATGCGTAAGTACCTTGCCGGCAAGCAGGTGGGTCTTGATTTCTCAATCGGTAACTACACCGATCTTCTCGACGGCTCGTCGACAGTGAAAGATCTCAAGACTCTCATGGAGATGATCTATACCGCATTCACCGCTCTCGGNGCTGACGAGACCACTTACAATGTATCGGCAGANAATATCCGCGTAGCTCTTGAAAACGCCGACAAGAATCCTCAGGTGGCTTTCTTCAAGGAGGTGAGCAAGACTCGTTTCCCCAACAACCCGCTGATGTACAATCCNACGGTTGAGACCGTCAACGCCGCCAACTATCAGAAGATGTACGGTATGATTCNGAACGCTCTCAAGAATGCAGCTGACTATACCTTCATCTTCACCGGCAATGTAGATGCCACTACAATNCGTCCGCTCCTCGAGCAGTATATCGCCACTCTCCCCGCTTCCAAGCCGNGCAAGGTGAAGAATGTGACTAATCTTCAGGGNGCTCAGGGCGACGTAAAGAATGAGTTCACAAAGAGCATGCAATCACCCTCTACNTTCGTCTACGATATCTTCTCCGACACCAATATNCCCTACAACAACACCAACAGCACTATGGTGGAGATGGCAGGTGATATCCTCGACAACATCTATACTGCAACTCTTCGTGAAGAGGAGGGTGGCACATACGGTGCTTCCGTGGGAGCAGGTATGAACCCCAACGACAAGACATGGTATCTCATCTACTTCTTCCAGACCAACAAGGAGCANCAGCAGACTCTNATCGAGCGTGCGCAGGTGGAGATGCTCAAGCTCTTCAGCGAGGGTGCCAACGAGGAGGAGTTCAACAAGGTGAAGCAGGCTATGCTCAAGCAGCTCGAGATTCAGGAGCGCACCAACAAATATTGGGCAAACAACATTCTCTCATATGAGAGAGGTTTCGATATGTTGACCGGTGCTCGCCAGACCATCGAGAACATCACTCTCGACCAGCTCAACAAATTCATGAAGACNCTCTACAACGGTAAGAACCGTGTGCAGGTAATCATGGAGGGTGTGGCCGAGTAAAGTCGGTTAAAAGAATAAATCATTCCGATATCCGTTTAATAGAGGGGGATGGCCGCGCAGGCCGTTCCCCTCTGCTCTTGAAATCAANCGTAATCAATAACTATAATGAAAAGATTCCTTCTGGGGTCGATCACAGCTTTCACGCTTATGACAACTATCACAACCGAAGCGCAGGGAGCGAGGAGTAACCCCCTGCTTACACCGTCGGAGGCACCTTTCAGTTCAGTGCCCTTCGATAAGATCCGCACCGCCGACTATGAGGAGGCGGTAATAGAGGCGATAAAGATACATGACGGAGAGATCGAGGCAATAGCCCTCTCCTCCGAGGCTCCGACTTTCGAGAACACCGTGGCCGCCCTCGACCGCAGCGGCTCTCTTCTCAATGGAGCCGTGCTCGCCCTTTCCAATCTTGAGGCCGCAGTGGGCGACGACGAACTGATGAAGATGATGGCCGACGTGACGCCGGCCTTGTCGCAGCACCAGACCGGGATTCTCCTCAACGAGAATCTATGGAAACGTATCAAGGCGGTATACGACACCAAAGGGTCGCGCACCGACCTCACGCCGGAGGCTATCCGCCTGATCGACGAGACCTATCGCAGTTTTGCCGAGAGCGGCGCCAATCTCGAGGGTGAGGCCCGTGAGAGATACCGCCGGCTGAGCTCCGAGCTTTCCGACCTGAATGTGAGATTCTCGCAGAATGTGAGCAACGAGATGTCGAATCCCGATCTCCGGCTGTGGGTGAAGGAGGAGGATACCGCCGGACTTCCCGCGAGCGTCAAAAGCGCTGCTCGCGAATCGGCACGCGAGGCTCTGGAGGCTGATGGAAAACCTGACGACGCATCGCTCTATCTGTTCACTATGTTCGCTCCCTCCTACGGACCCTTCATGAAATATGCCGACAACAGGGAGCTCCGCGAGAAATTATACAGGATGTATGGCTCCCGCAACATCGGTGGAAAATATGACAATACCCAGATCCTGAAGGATATCGCCAACATCCGCCTGGAGATAGCCAATCTGATGGGGAAAAAGAACTTCGCCGAATATCAGCTTCAAGGCACTATGGCCGCTACGCCAAAGGGGGTGACNGACCTTCTCGAGAATCTGAAGGCCAATTACACCGAACCGATGAAGANGGAGGTGGCNGAGGTGGANGCCTTCGCCCGTCAGAGCGAAGGGGAGGGGTTCAAGCTCATGCCCTGGGATTATNCCTACTGGAGCGAGAAACTTAAGAACGACCGCTATGCCTTCAACGACGAGGATATGAAGCCCTATTTCGAGCTGGAGAACACNATCAAGGGTGTGCTCGGCCTCGCCACAAAACTCTATGGCTATACATTCAAGGAGAATAAGAAGATTCCCGTATATCATCCGGATGTAAAGGCTTATGAGGTATATGAGAAGGATGGCTCCCTGCTCGGCATACTCTANGCCGACTTCTTCTATCGCCCCGGGAAGTCGCCCGGCGCATGGATGACCGAATTCCGCACTGAGACAAAGGATGATGAAGGGAACCGCACAATCCCCCTNATCTCCATTGTATGCAATTTCTCCAAACCGGTAGGGAAGGATCCCGTACTTCTCACNCCTTATGAGGTGGAGACATTCCTCCACGAGTTNGGCCACGCCCTGCACGGCCTCTCGGCACAAGCCACCTACANCTCCTTGAGCGGAACGAACGTATATCACGATTTCGTGGAGCTTTTNTCACAGTTTAACGAGAACTTNCTCACCGAGCAGGAATTTCTCGACAGCTTCGCCCGACACTACAAGACCGGGAAAAAGATTCCCAAGGAGCTGCTCGACAANTTTATCCGNGCCGGACAGTATGGAGCGGCCTACGCCTGCATGCGTCAGCTCGGGTTCGGCTATCTCGACATGGCCTACCATACAATAGAGGAGCCTCTTCGTGCCAGCGCCGACATAGCCGTCTTTGAGAAGGAGGCGCAGGATCCGGTAAGGATATTCGATGTAGTGGAGGGAACTCTCACATCACCGTCGTTCGGCCATATCTTCTCCGGAGGTTACGCCGCAGGTTACTACGGCTATAAATGGGCGGAAGTGCTTGATGCCGATGCCTTCGCCGCATTTCAGGAGAACGGCATATTCGACAAGAAGACTGCCGCGAAGTTCAAGAAGATGCTTCAGAGCGGCGGCACTGTCGNTCCTATGGAGCTCTATAAGGAGTTCAGGGGNAAAGAGCCCACTGTAGATGCCCTTCTCCATCGCGACGGAATCAAGTGACCCTTGACGCCAACCCACAGATCACCCGCACCGTTTGTCAGAAATGGCACACGATGCGGGTGCTTTTGGTTTAATCGGGAGCGTGATTTTCAACATTAATTTAACCTTTTTATTAAATTAACTTAAAACGGGGCTCAGGCAGGGGTTAGATTGTAATAATGGAGGTTTTTTTGCATTCTTATTGTGTACGGAGATTGAATCTTATGTACGGAAATTGATTACTTCGTCGATTCCACTCCGGGTCGTGCTCCTCTGCGGGGCAACGGCACCAGATAGTAGTTTGAATTTAAAACATTACAACCTAATATACATATAAGACATGAAGAGATACAGCATCCCTGCCATCGTGGCAGCCCTCGCGATTCTCGTATCGCCCGCATGTGCCGACAATCATGCGGAAAACAACGCTCCTCAGTTCATCCGCACCGCCAATGGTGCATCATTCGATACCGACTTTACCGTGGCGGCCGAAAACACGGTTAACGCAGTGGTGTGCATCAAGAGCTACACCAACCAGCGCCAGCAACAGCAGCAGGGTTATCCCGGCGGCGGTTTCAACGATCCCTTCTTCGAGTTCTTCTTCGGTCCGCAGCAGCGTCAGCAGCAACCCCGCCAGCAGCAGCGCAACAGCGAGCCGGTGCAGAGTGGTCTTGGCTCGGGAGTCATCATCACCGAAGATGGCTATATCGTCACCAACAACCATGTGATAGCCGATGCCGACAAGCTGGAAGTGCTCCTCAACGACAACTCCACCTATGAGGCAACTGTGATAGGCACCGACGAGGCCACCGACCTTGCCCTCATCAAGATCGATGCGGAGAAACTTCACTCCATCACATTCGGCAACAGCGACGACCTCAAGATAGGGGAGTGGGTGCTCGCTGTGGGCAACCCCTTCGGCTTCAACTCCACCGTCACTGCCGGCATCGTGAGCGCTAAGGCACGCAGCATCAGCCAGGCTACCCGCGGAGGGAGAATGGGTATAGAGTCGTTTATCCAGACCGACGCCGCCCTCAATCCCGGCAACTCCGGAGGTGCCCTTGTCAACCTCAAGGGTGAGCTCATCGGCATCAACTCCGCCATCTACTCAAACACCGGCAGCTACTCAGGCTTCTCCTTCGCCATCCCGACATCTATCGTGAAGAAGGTGATGACCGACCTCAAGCAGTATGGCACCGTACAGCGCGCACAGCTCGGCTGCACCATCGCCGAACTTGACTCCAAGCTCGCCAAGGAGAAGAATATAAAAGCCACTCTCAGCGGAGTGCTCGTGATAGATGTAGCGGAGCGCAGCACAGCAATGGAACTCGGCCTGCAGACCGACGACGTGATTATCGGAATCAACGGCACCAAGATAGCCACCGTGCCCCAGCTTCTCGAGCAGCTCAACCGCTACCGTCCCGGCGACCAGATCACAGTCACCTTCGTACGCGACAACAAGGAGATGGAGAAGAGCGGCACCCTGCGCAATGCACACGGCAACACCAACCTCACGAAGAAGGGTGAGTTCTCCGAGGTAGGCTGCGCATTTATGAAGCTTAACGACGAGACCAAGCGCAAGCTCGGCATCCGCAACGGTGTCAAGGTGACCGGTATCAAGGATGGCGCATTCCGCGAGGCAGGGATCAAGGATGGTTTCATCATCGTGGATATCAACGGACGTGCGGTAAACACCTCCGACGATGTAGAGATGATCTACAACCAGATCATGAAATCGGATGATGACGACAAGGTGATGTTCATCACCGGCCTTTATCCCAACGGCAAGAAATACTACTACGCTGTCAATCTCTCCCAGGAGTAAGGATTGAACGGTTGAAAGAGAAGGAATCCGGCTGCTGACCATAAAATGGTGGCAGCCGGATTTTTTTACATAATTTAATACAACATTCAGCGACGCCATACGTTTTTAAATAGGTGTCATTGCCGATTCGATCAAAATCGGTGATCCCGGAATTATATCTGATGAGAATATGAGACAGCTAAAGATAACCAAATCAATTACAAACCGCGAGAGCGCATCGCTTGACAAGTATCTGCAGGAAATCGGCCGTGAGGAGCTGATCTCCGTAAGTGAGGAAGTGGAGCTCGCACAGCGAATCAAGAAAGGCGACCATGCAGCTCTTGAGAAGCTTACGAGAGCCAACCTCCGCTTCGTGGTGTCGGTGGCAAAGCAGTATCAGAACCAGGGGCTCAGTCTCCCCGACCTCATCAATGAGGGAAACCTCGGACTTATCCGTGCGGCACAGAAATTTGATGAGACACGTGGCTTCAAATTCATCTCCTATGCGGTGTGGTGGATTCGCCAGTCTATTCTTCAGGCACTCGCCGAACAGAGCCGTATCGTCCGTCTTCCCCTCAATCAGGTGGGTTCGCTCAACAAAATCAGTAAGGAGCTTTCGAAATTCGAACAGGAAAATGAGCGACGTCCCTCTCCCGAGGAGTTGGCCGACCGTCTCGGTCTCCCCGTCGACAAGGTTTCCGACACTCTGAAAGTGTCCGGCCGTCATATATCGGTCGATGCCCCGTTTGTAGATGGTGAAGACAACTCTCTGCTTGATGTGCTCCCAAATGACGACAGCCCTATGGCTGACTCCACACTTAATCAGGAGAGCCTCTCTAAAGAGGTTGACCGCGCCCTGCGTCAGCTTTACGACCGTGAGCGCGAGATCCTGAAGATGTTCTTCGGTATCGGTTGCCAGGAGATGACTCTCGAGGAGATCGGTGCCAAGTTCGATCTCACCCGTGAGCGTGTGCGCCAGATCAAAGAGAAGGCCATCCGTCGCCTCAAAGGACAGAAGAGCAAGCTTCTTAAGAGCTACCTCGGAGAGTAAGCACAGAGGTAATACTGCATACTCCGGTATTGTATCGCACAACAACATTCGATCACTTTAAAAATCAACTCGCCTATGTACAACAGACTACGCTATATCTTCTTGGGCATAGGCGTTTCTTTTTTATCCCATCTCTCCACAGCACATGCCGCCGAGACAGGTGCCGGTATGTCGGGGAGCGCCGATGCTGTAGAAGAGAAGGAGGTAAAGGAGGAACGCGAAAGCCTTTTCCCGAATGCAAGCCGTAATCTTGCTACTTCACATTTTACATGGGGTGCTGAGTTCGGAGCCTCAATCGACCTCTCGGGCTACAATACGTCAACATTCAATGTCGATGCTCTTTTCGGTTATAAAAACAATTATTTCAAGATACTTGGTGCGGGAGTAGGCATACACCGCTCTTTCGGCAACGGCGACAACTTTATCCCGGTCTACGCTGTAGCTCGCACTTCATTCTCACGTAATCCGAAACTGTTTTTCATGTCGATGAAGGTAGGTTATTCCTTCAACACCATCGGCGATTCACCGACATTCGGCGATACGAACGCACAGATCGGTGCCGGAATAAACCTCGCGATGAGCCGTAAGTTTCAGTCGCATATCATACTTGCTTATGAGTTCCGCCATTTCAACAAGCGGCATAAGTATATATTCGACGATCGTGTGAACGATATCTCACTCGCCACCATATCCTTCGGTGTAAACTTCTGACATGATAAATCCATGTGTCGATTGGCGCCAATGGCGTCAATCGATGTCTTCACACACTAATCCAATCGGATCGAACTCCAATAAAAACCTCATGAAACTGATTACAAGATTATCGGTATTAGTAATCCTCATATTACCCCTTACCGGATGTCATACTTCAAAAAAGGGTAGTGCCGGCTCCGGAAAATCTCATCCGAAGGTTGAGACGGTCAACGTCAAGAATCTGAAAGGTGAGGAACGAAAGATAGTGGAGGAGGCTTTGACATGGCAGGGAACTCCTTATAAATATGGTGCCTCCAACAAGGGGAAAGGTACCGACTGCTCCGGAATGGTAGTAGGGGTTTTCAGCAAGGTAACTGATAAGAAGCTACCTCGTAACTCTCGTGAACAAGCTGATTACTGCCGACCGGTAAAGAAAAAGTCGATACGTCCCGGTGATCTCGTATTCTTTGCTACCGGCAAAGATCCCAAGCGGATTTCACATGTAGGCATCATGATCGATGATACCCGCTTCATCCACGCCTCTACTAAGAAGGGTGTGATAATATCGGAGCTCACCACCCCTTACTACGAGCGCACGTTCATCAAATGCGGCCGTGTCCCCTGATTAAACTGTTTGCAGAAAGTTATGTGTATATATTTTGAATGGACGCACGATTAATCGTGCGTCCATTCAAATAATTTGGTTTAGTCTATTGGTTTAGTCTATTGGTTTAGTCTATTGTTTTGCTGATGTCGGTGCCGGATTCAGAGGATGGCGGCGAGTTTCGCCTCCAGATCTGACAGCTTAACCAGGCCCACGCTGCGCTCCTTGAGCTCACCATCCTTGAAGAAGAGAACGGTGGGGATGTTGCGCACTCTGAATTCGGTGGCTACCTCATCGTTGTCGTCGATGTTCAGTTTNCCGANTGTCACCTGTCCCTCAAACTTCTCTGCAAGCTCCTCCACGATNGGACCAAGCTTAATGCACGGACCACACCATGTAGCCCAGAAATCGATTACTACCGGTTTGCCAGACTCGATTGCCTCACGGGCTGTCTGGTCAGTNAATTCAATTGCCATAATTGTATCAAATTTTGAGTTGATTGAATATATCTTTTTTACCTTCATATATCGTGCCAAAAATACCCTAAATCGGGAGATTGACACATTTATACGGTGCCGACCTTATATTTAACTCCCCATTCGTCGAGAAAGTTCAGCACTTCTTTGGTCACGGGGAAACGCTTCCGCGAGTGGATCTTNACAATCTGGCGTGTCTCGGGATTGTATAGCTCGATAAAGAGATCGCCGGGACGCTCGTCGGGGGGGAACGACAGCAGATTGCTAAAAAACTCCTCCGTGTCGAANCTGTGGCTCAGGTACACCGACACAGCATTTGCCACTTTCCCCTTGATCGATTCGAGAGGATGAATCTCGTCGATGCTCTCGCTTATTCGTGAAGGGTCGAATTTGCCCGGCTGGATGTTCACATTCAGAAGNATNGCNTCGCCGGGTTTGAGCCTGTCCTTGAAAGCCTCGAAAACACCTTTGAACAGTCGGAATTCCGTCGCNCCTGTAAGATCCTCAATNGTGAGGAGTCCCCAAGGGCCGAATTTACCNTGCTTGACTGTGAAGCCTGTCACCATGCCCCCCAGCGTGAGCTTNGCACCCGCCACCTTCTTGGTCTCATAATCCGCACAGCTGCAGTTGCAACCGNANGTAAGCTCCATATAGTATGGATTCAGAGGATGGTCAGACAGGTAGATGGTCACGAGCTTCTTCTCCTCCTCAAGCAATTTCAGATTGCTCCAAGGGGCCACTCGCGGAATAGGGGGCCGGTTTGTCTCAATCGGCTCCTCATCGCCGAAAAGCGACATCTGAAGGGAATTTTTGTCGTTCTGCACNGTCTGGCCATACTTCACCAGGCAGTCGGTGAATGTGGAGTCGAACATCGGCTCTACAAAGATCTCACGCTGATACCCCATNGAATCGAACGANCCTGCCAAAGCGAGGTTCTCTATGGCAGAGCGGTTGCAGCTGCTGAGATTCACTCTCTCCACAAAATCGTAGATATCCTTGAACGGTCCGTTGGTCTCACGNTCCGTGATGATGGCATTTACGGCATTTGTNCCCACNCCCTTCACGGCCCCGAGACCGAAGCGTATCTCNCCCTTCTTNTTNACGCCGAATTTCTCCCACGACTCGTTGATATCNGGCCCCTTCACATTCACACCCATACGGATACACTCCTCCATGATCTTCTTGAGTTTGTCGGCCGCGCTGAGGTTACGGCTCAGCACNCCCGCCATGTATTCCGCCGGATAGTTGGCTTTCAGATAAGCTGTCTGGTAGGCAACCCATGTGTAGCATGTGGCGTGGCTCTTGTTGAAGGCATATGAAGCGAATTTCTCCCAGTCGGCCCAGATCTTCTCCAGCACCTTCTCCTGATGACCGTTTTTCTGCCCCTCGGCCATGAACTTCACCTTAAGCTTNGCCATCTTGTCGATCTGCTTCTTACCCATAGCTTTACGGAGCATATCGCTCTCGCCTCGGGTGAAGTTGCTCAAAAGTCTCGACAGAAGCATGACCTGCTCCTGATATACGGTGATGCCATAAGTCTCCTGGAGATACTTCTCCATGATGGGGATATCATANGTGATCGGTTCCTCTCCATGCTTACGCTTGATAAAGGAGGGGATATAGTCCATCGGGCCNGGTCGGTATAGGGCGTTCATGGCTATGAGGTCCTCGAATTTCGAGGGCTTCAGATCGCGCAGTGAATTCTGCATACCGGCGCTCTCGAACTGGAATGTGGAGGTGGTGCGTCCGTCGCAATAGAGCTTGAATGTGGCCGGATCGTCAAGGGGGATCTTCTCGATATCGAGGTCGAATCCACGGGTCTGCTTGATGTTGGCGAGAGCCTCCTTGATGATGGANAGGGTCTTCAGCCCGAGGAAGTCCATCTTGATGAGTCCCGTCTCCTCGATCACCGACCCCTCATACTGAGTGGAAATCACCTTAGTGCCGTCGGCATCCGTAGCCATGGAGATAGGCACCCAGTCGGTGATGTCGTCGCGGCCGATGATAACTCCGCAGGCATGTATGCCGGTGCCTCTGACATTCCCCTCCAGTTGTCCGGCATATTTCATCACATCCCTCACGAGAGGGTCGGGGCTNTGGGTCTCCGCCTCGAAAGCNTTGTCGTAGGCCACACAGTTCTTGAAATTGATCTTGGGCGCCTTTCCGTTGACATCCGGCAGACGGTCGGGCACAAGTTTNGCCAGACGGTTAGCCTCCTGAATAGGGAGNTCCATNACCCTNGCCACATCCTTGATGGCACTCTTCGTGGCCATGGTCTGATATGTGATGATATGCGCCACNTTNTCCTCNCCATANNNGTCNGTGACATATTTCANCACNNNATANCGGCCGTCGTCGTCGAAGTCGACGTCGATATCGGGGAGGGAGATTCGGTCGGGATTNAGGAATCGCTCGAAGAGGAGATCATATTTGATGGGGTCGATCTGNGTGATNCCGAGGCAGTAGGCAGCCGCGCTTCCGGCGGCCGANCCACGTCCCGGTCCTACGCTCACCCCTAATTCCTTCTTGGCGACATTGATGAAGTCCTGCACGATCAGGAAGTAGCCGGGGAAACCCATCGTCTTCATGATGTAGAGCTCGAATTTCAGACGCTCCTTCACTTCATCCGAGAGGGGATCGCCATAGCGTTCCTTGGCCCCCTCCCATGTGAGCTTCTCGAGATAATCGGCCTCGAATTTTATACGATAGAGCTTGTCGTAGCCTCCGAGACGCTTTATCTTCTTCTCGGCCTCCTCCTGAGAGAGAACAACGTTGCCGTTCTCGTCGCGGGTGAACTCATCGAAGAGTTCCTGCTCTGTGATTCGGCTGCGATATTCCTCCTCGGTGCCGAACTCCTTCGGGATGGCGAAGTTGGGCATGATAGGGCCGTGGTCGATGGAGTAGAACTCCACCTTGTCGAGAATCTCGTTAGTGGTGGCGAGCGCCTCCGGCACATCGGCGAAGATATCGTTCATCTCCTTTGTGCTCTTGAGCCATTCCTGTTTGGTATAGTGGAGACGGTCGTCGGAGAATTTCTTCTGCATCGACACGCATATGAGTCGGTCGTGGGCTTCGGCGTCATCCTCGAATGTGAAATGCACGTCGTTGGTGGCCACGACCTTTATGCCATGTTTCTTACCCATCTGTATGAGGAAGGCGTTCACCTTCTGCTCGAGAGGGTAGACCTCGCGGTTGGAGTTCTCCTTAAAAGTCTCGTGTCGTTGAAGCTCAAGGTAATAGTCGTCGCCAAAGATACTCTTATACCAGAGTATCCTCTCTTCGGCACCCTCGAGATCGTCGTGGATCACAAACTGCGGCACTTCACCACCCAGACAGGCCGAGCACACTATCAGTCCCTCATGATGGAGGGCGATCTGCTCACGGTCGGTACGAGGTTTGTAGTACATGCCGTCGGTCCATGCCTTGCTCACGAGTTTTATGAGATTATGGTAGCCCTTCTGGTTCTTGGCGAGCACGATGAGGTGCATACCGTTGTCCGACTTATCCTTGCGGTCGGTCATCTTCTCACGGGCCACATACATCTCACATCCGATTATCGGCTTGAATTTCTCTTCATCCGGTTTGCCGGAATTCTTCTTGTTGACGTAATTGTAGAATTCCTTTATGCCGAACATGTTGCCATGATCGGTGAGGGCAATTCCCCGCATACCGTCTGCCATGGCCTTGTCGACAAGTTCAGATATCGACGCTTTGCCATCGAGCAGACTGTATTGCGAGTGTACATGCAGGTGTGTGAATGGGATCATTTCTTAAAGGAGAGATTTATTTCGACTGTTTATTGTCACTTCTTGTTGCCGGTCTTGTTCATGAGATGGCGCACGGCCCCTTCGAGCTGGGAATCTGTACCCTTCTCTATATCTGCGGGAGCGTTGTAGATAATCACATCAGGATTGAGCTGGTGATTCTCGAGAATTGTGCCATCCATCGATACGTTGGTCACCTGAGGGATACCGAAGATGAGGGTAGGGTCGATCTGAGTCTCCCACCATACGGCGGTCATGGTGCCGGGGATAGGTGCTCCCACCACCTCGCCTATACCGAGGGTCTGGTAGGTGTAGGGTGCGCCGTGGGCATCACTGTAGTTGCTCTCGTCGACAAGCATCACGGAGGGTTTGGTCCACTGAGCGAATGGCTCATGACCGATCTCACGTCCTCTCGGCTTGAAGGTGACGTATTCCTTGCCACCGAGAAGGATGGCGAGGTCGTTGTGGAGCCAGCCTCCACCGTTGTGGCGTGTGTCAACCACGATTGCATCGCAGTTGCGGTATTTACCCAGCACACGGTCGTAGACAGTCTGGAAGCTTGCGCCATTCATCCCTCTGACGTGTACATATCCTATTTTACCTCCCGACACACTGTTGACAATCTCCTCATTGCGTTCTACCCAACGCTGGTAGGCCTGTTCCGACTGGTCGCCTGCCGACATCGGTTTCACAGTGGCGAATGTGCTCTTCCCGTCGGCCTTCTTGACTCCGAGACGCACCTTCTTCCCCGATTTCCCCTCAAGGAGCGGGAAATAGTCGGTGTCGGGTTCGATGGTCACTCCGTCGATAGAGGTAATGATGTCGCCCACTTTGATGTCAGCCCCCTTCACGGCGAGCGGGCCTCTGGGGAAGATCTCGGTGATTTTCAGACCCTCACCCTCATATCCGTCGTCGAAGTATGCTCCGAGCGAGGCCGTATAAAGAGAGGGGCCGTTGCCATAGAAGCGGCCGCCTGTGTGCGATGCGTTGAGTTCTCCGAGAATCTCGCTGAGTAATGTCGCGAAATCACGGTTGTTGGAGATGTAGGGTAGGAACTCGCGGTAGTGGTCGGTGTAGTATTTCCAATCCACTCCATGCAGTTTCTCGTCGTAAAATTTATCCTCAACCTGCTTGGCCATATGGTCGAAAATATAAGCACGCTCGGCCGATGGCTTGCGGTCGTAGGGAGCCTCGAATTCGATATTCTTCACATCGGAGCTGGCCAGATTGATCTTCTTGATGCCGTAGCCGGTGTTCACGAATAGATTCTCACCCTTTTTGTCGGGATTGAGGGCTCCGGCCACATCCCTGAGCAGCACTTTGTCCTCACCCTTCTTGAGGTCGATCACATGGATATGATATCCCCCCTCTGTGGCGGCTGCAACATAGTAGAGCTTGTCGCCCTTGGGAGATAGGAAATAATCCCACATGTTGGAGGAGCGGTTGGTAAGTCGCTCGGTGCGGTAGCGACGGTTGGCGAGATCAAGCTCTGTGGCCTTCTTGCTCTCCTTGTCGGCTTTCTTGTCATCCTTTTTCTTACCTTTCTTCCCCTTCTTATCTTTCTTGGAATCCTTATCCTCGGAGTCGGCGGAGTCATCCTTGTCGGCATTCTCTGCAAGCTTGGCCTCCTCTTCGGTGAAGTGGAATTTCTCCCAAGCCTCCCCGTCGAGACCCATGATCATTATGTCTGACTCATTGCCCCATGATCCCTGGGCTTTCTTGCCATATTTTGCCGTGGAGAAAGTGACAGCCTTTCCGTCGAGAGCCCATTTCGGATCTCCGGTGGAGTGGCCGCTTTCGGTGAGGTTGACCACCTCCGAGCCGTCGGCCTTGACGAGTGCTATGTCGATGTTGTTCCATCCCCCCTCACCGATATAGGAGACAAGGAGGTATTCACTGTCTGGACTCCAGGCAAAGGGTATGTCGCCGTCGGAGTAGGAGTAGTTGTATTTGCCGTCGAGCACGGTGGTCACCTTCTTCGTGGCAACGTCTATCACTTTCAGGATCGTGCGGTCTTCAAGGAAAGCAACCTTCTTCCCGTCGGGGGAGAACTGGGGCTGCATGGCTGAGGTAGCGCACTTGTAAAGGGGTTCGATCTCTATATCTGTGGCGTAGGCGAACTGCTTCTCCTTATCATTCTTGATCTTGGCTGTGAAGAGCTGCCAAATACCGTCAACATCGCTGTCATACACGAGGGTGCGACCGTCGGGAGAGAATGACGCGGTGCGCTCCTGTGCGGGAGTGTCGGTGATGCGCTTCGTTGTCTTGTATTCAGTGTCTGTCACGTAGAGCTCCCCTCTGAGTATAAGGGCTATCTCCTTACCTTCAGGCGACACGGCGATATCCGATGCCCCACCGGAAACATAGCGTTTCACAAGGTCGCGGTCATAATCGTCGGCNACTACCGTNATGTCGAGTTTCTTGGGTTCCTCACCGGGACGAAGTGTATANAGGTCGCCGTCCCATGAGAATGCGAGCAGACCGTTTGATGCTGAGGTCAGCGANCGCACCGGATGCTTTGTGAATTTAGTGAGCTGGCGGTCGGTCTTGCTGCCGATCTTTCCTTCAAACACATTGAGGGTGCCGTCTTTCTCGCTCACATAGAAATATGTGTCGCCGCTTCCCCATACCGGCGACTGGTCGCCTCCGTTGAAGTCGGTGAGCTGTGTGAAGTCGCCGTTTCTGTAGAGCCAGACGTCTGCTGTGCCCGACGAGCGCTCATGCTTGCGCAGGATATCCTCCACACCCTTGCGGTCCTGATAGAGAATCTCCCCCTTGCTGTTGGCATTAGCCGAAACCACAGGCACCGAGAGGAAGAGATGCGGACGCGGCGACTCCTTGTCGACGTTGATAGAGTAGATCTGTGTCTGGAAGGGTGCGCGGGCTGTAGTGCGCCCCGGCAATCCGGCTGTGTTGAAGAGCAGGATGGAGTCATTCACAAAAGTAAGCGGTTTCTCCGAACCGCTCGCTGTGGTGAGGCGGCGGGGAGTGCCTCCGTTGGCTGATGTGATGAAGATATCGTCGGAGCCCTCGCGTGAGCTCATGAATACGATTCTCTTTCCGTCCGGGGTCCAGACGGGCATAGCGTCGTAGGCGTTGTTGGAGGTGATCTGTGTAGCTTGTCCCCCTGATGCCGGAACGGTGAATATATCACCCTTGTAGGTGAAAGCTATTTTCGTACCGTCGGGCGATAAGGCGGCGTCTCTGAGCCAGCGGGCATTCTCTGCGGCTGAAACCGTGAGCATTCCGGCTGCGAGTATGGATAGTGCTAATCTGCGTTTCATGAACAATTGATTTTGAAAGTGCAAAAATAACAAAACCGACGCAATTCTGCAACTAAATATCTTCTTAAAAAGAGGAGCCTGTGATAGGCCGTTATGAAATTTTAAAACTTTTAAACAAATCAGGCGCTCGCTGCTGTTATATAAATGACCGATTTTAAATATTGAAAATGGCAGGAATAGGATTCTCTTACAAGAAATATATCGCGGTGATCGCTTTGCAGATTGTGCTGGTGATGACTGTGCTTGACGTAACGCTCGTCAATGTGGCTCTCCCGGTGATAGCCGAGAAATTTGCGATCAGCAGTTCTACAGCTATATGGCTGATAACCGTCTATCAGCTTGTCATCACTATGCTTCTTCTTCCGGTGAGTTCCATCGGAGATCTCTTCAGCTATAAACGCACTTTCCTTACCGGTGTGACTCTCTTCACATTGTCGTCGGCCCTCTGTGCAGCTTCGCAGAATTTCACGATGCTTGTCGTGGCGCGTGGATTGCAGGGAATCGGTGCCGCTTGCGTTATGGGGGTCAACATCGCTTTGGTCAGACTCATCTATCCTCGTGAGATATTGGGTCGTGGCATGGCGTTGAACGCTATGTGCATAGCCATAGCCACCGCTGCGGGACCCTCAATCGGAGGTGCCATCCTCTCCTTTGCCTCGTGGCATTGGCTATTCCTTATCAACGTTCCCCTCGGCATAATCGCATTCATAATCGGATGGAGACTATTGCCTCATAATCCGGTGGTTGACCATAAGCCTCCGTTCGACTGGATCAGCGCTGTGGAGAATATGGTGGTGTTCGGCTTGATATTCTATGCCTTGGGAAATTTCTCCCGCAAAGGGGATATTCTATTGAGCAGTATACTTCTTATCGTGGGTATTGTGGTAGGGGTATTTTACCTCAGACGCCAGTTCCGCCACGAACAGCCTTTGCTTCCTGTGGATCTTTTCTCAAATTCCATGTACAGCATGAGCATCGCCACATCTGTGTGCTCATTCATAGCGCAGAACGTCACGATGATCGCACTGCCGTTTCTCTATCTCAAAAGCTATCATTTCTCGGAGATTACCACAGGTCTGCTCATGACACCCTGGCCCATAGCCACAATGATTGTCTCGCCGATAGCCGCACGCTATGTGGAGAAGCATAACCCCGGGGCTACCGCCGCTACCGGCATGATGGTATTCATAGCAGGTGTCATTCTACTTCTTTTTACAGGGGATGCTCCATCGGAATGGAACATCGCATGGCGCATGGCGGTATGCGGCGTGGGCTACGGTATGTTCCAGACTCCTAACAATATCGTGATGGTTATGGCCACACCCGTTCACCGCACCGGAGGTGCCGGCGGCATGCAGAGCACAGCGCGACTCGTAGGTCAGACTCTCGGAGCAACCGCTGTGAGCACTGTCTTTGCATTGACCTCATCCAATTCTATGGGAGTGACTGTCTGTCTCGTAATCAGCGCGTTGTTCGCACTTTGCGCCGGAGTTCTTAGCTACACCCGTACGCTTGGCCATAAAAGTGAACTCCATATGTGAGATGCCCCCAATGCCCGATTTCAATATCGGGTATGAGGGTCGATATATCTGATGTCGGCTCCTCCATTATTCTGCGGCTGTCGTTGTCTACATCCTCCACACGGGCCATCAGTTGGATTATAGCCGGCTCTATAGCCGGTGAATCAGGGGAGGGTAGAGGTCTTTGGCAAGATATGGCCTACTGTTTTACAATACCCGCATACACGCCTTAAGTCATTTTACCCTNTATTCGATTTGCCATCAAACAAACGTCATTCACCATTGNAAATAAACTTTTGTCTTCAAAAAAGTTTTATTAATAGAAAAAGAAACAAAAACTGGAAAATATGAATATCAAGCATTTATTTAGCGGCATTACCGTTGGGTTATGTCTTGTCACGGTAAGCATTCCGTTGGCTGGTTGCGCCCAGAAATCTGATAAACAATCAACGGAAAACACTATGAGCAACGATTCAAGCATGAAGCGTGGTGGTGGACGCCC